>CAMTOS010000226.1 GCA_947074195.1 uncultured Bacteroides sp. | reverse complement strand
TACGTTTCATAATCTTATCGTAGGCTGATATATCATCATCTGTATCGCCTTTGGTATCCTTATAGTTACCTTTCTTATCTTCTGAGAAATATCCATCGTGTAATTTGTCTACATTGCCACCCCACACAGAAAAGAGCTTCTGATAGAAAAGGTTGTTTTGAGTTAGCTTATGAAACTCCTCTTCAAACATAATGGCATATTTCCCTTTGCTATCCTTTGCTTCATAGTCACGGTAGTTGGCTACTCGGTCAATAAAGAAAAGCGACAACACCTTAATTCCCTTATCTAACAATGTAAGTTGCTTTTCGAAATGAACTTTTATTGTCTCTCGAATCATCATCCGCTTTAATTCATCGTCCGAGTAAAGTGAACTACTTGTTTTTACACCACCTACATAAACTCGTTCTTGACCATTTATCTCAATGCTATTGTCATCTATGTTGGTTAGTCGTAATCCAATGTATTCAGGATTTCCTGTTTCTTCGTGAAAAAGGGCGTTATATTTTATGTTTTTCGAAGTACGTGTGGTTTTGCCTCCTTTCGTTACATTTAACTCCAAGTTGGCCTCTCTTTTAGCAGGATTGGTACTGTTTACTTTAATATAAACCCCATTGAGGTCGGTATCTTCAAATATCGACAATACTTCAATTTGTTTTACTAACTCTTGATTATAAGCATCTACTGCACCCAATTTATATATAGGATTAGTGATTTGCCTGTGAGTGGCCGAATAACGAAAAATAGCCATTGGAGCCAACGAACGAATCGCCTCTTTAGCTTTGGTTGTGTTGTCTACCGATTGCGGCTCGTCAATAATCACAATAGGTCGTGTTTCTGCAAGCAAATCTATCGGACGGCGACCATATGTTTTTTCGTTTTCACGATGAATCACATTCGCCTTATCTTCTTTATCGGTATCTTTAAAACTCTTGTTGAATGCAGCAATATTAATCACCATAATCTGCAACGTATTGGCTTTAGCATAAGAAGATACTTGCGCCAATTCGGATGAATCATAAATAAAATGATTGTATTTTATGCCGTACAATGAATGAAAGTGATTCTTTAAATCGTTCAATGAGGCATTTACTCCTTCTCTGATGGCTTTGTTGGGCACAACAATGACAAACTTCTTGAAATCATATTCACGATACAAGTTCAGAATGGTTTTGAGGTAGACATATGTTTTACCCGTACCCGTTTCCATTTCTATGGTAAAGTCGGGAAACTCTAACTTGCCCGAAACATCTAAACCTTGCTCCATCTGAACAGTACGCAAGTTATCTAAGATTTTATTTTCAGATATTGTCAATCGGTTTCCTTCGCCCACTATGGTATTTGTGTCATCGACCGTCCCAAAGTAGGTACCACCTGTTGAAATGGTAAATGGCGATGATGATTTATGCTGCCCATTAAATAGTTCAATGGCAGACTTCACCGCTTCACCTTGATAGGTGAGGTTGGGATTGAACTTTATTTTTGTTTCTACTGCCATATCTATTTCAATAATTTTCGATTTTCAACTTCTTGCAATACACTCATTTGCTGAATCGCTATTTTGTTTAGTTTTATAAGTCTATCTTGTTGACTTACTCCCTCATTTATCAGCACTGCATTTATATTCTCCATATTCGATAGGCATATCAGTTCATTCACTGAAGCATAATCTCTTATATTACCTTTTAAATCGGGATTGGTTTCTCGCCATTCTTTGGCAGTAATGCCAAACAAGGCTACGTTAAGTACATCGGCTTCATTAGCATAGATAATGGAAGTCTGCTTTTGCGTAAGTTCCATCGGTACTAAATTATTCTTTATAGCATCCGTATGGATATGGTAGTTGATCTTTGCCAATTCTCGTTTAGCACTCCAGCCAATTTGTTTTTGCTCTTCCTCTTTGAGGCGCTGAAACTCTTTTATGAAATAGAGTTCGAACTCAATAGATACCCAACTAGCAAATTTGAACGCAATATCTTTATGTGCAAAAGTTCCGCCATATCTGCCCGATTTTGAGATAAGACCTATTGCAGCAGTCCTTTCGCTCCATTTCTGAGGAGATAGGGTAAAGGCATTCAATCCTGCCTCTTTTCTAAACTCCTCGAATTCGAGGGGTTTAAAAGATGGGTTATACAAGGATTCCCAAATACCAAGATATTCAATCGTATTCCTATTTCTTAACCAATTAGCAATGACAGCTGCCGGTTCATCCGATTTGTATTTGGCAATATCTGTTAGCGATATATAGTCATTCTCATTTATTTTAATGATAGTGACATCTTGCTGTTTTACATTTATCTTAGCCATAGCTTATCAGATGATTTCGTAGTTGGTGATGCCACGTTGCTTGAATAGCTGCATCGCATTTGTTTTGTCATTGTCTGAAGCAAAACTTTCATCCGATAATACGACTTTAAACTCTCCTGCCTGAATGAAATCGGCTTTCAAGTCGAGCATTTTACCAATCTGCTCGCTGGTCAGTCCTTTGGCAAATGAAGCTACCATTACTCCGTGACCAACCACAAAAAC
>CAMTOS010000225.1 GCA_947074195.1 uncultured Bacteroides sp. | reverse complement strand
CTTTCTGTGTAAAAAATACGCTTGCCGAATTACAACAGAATTCAACTAATAAAGGCGGTTTGGGCATAGATAATCTGAAAAAAAGGCTGGAACTGATCTATCCGGGCAGGCATGAGTTCAGTTATGGAATTAATCATAATGAGGAGAATGTCTATTATGAATCACGGTTAATCCTTAAACACGATAATGTCTATGAAAATGCTTAACTGTATTATTATTGATGATGAACCCCTGGCTATAAAGTTAATCGAGAACTTTATAGAACGCACCCCTTTTCTTTCTGTTGCCGGCAAATATCTCAATCCTCTTGAAGCTTTATCAGCTTTGCCCGAGAATATTCATCTGATATTTCTTGATATACAAATGCCCGGACTCACCGGTCTCGAACTATCACGGCTTATCCCTTCGCATATACGAATCATATTTACCACTGCTTATCGTCAGTATGCTTACGAAAGTTATGAAGTTCAGGCATTGGATTATCTGTTGAAACCGATAAACTATACTTCATTCTTGAAAGCAGCGACGCGGGGTAAAGAGTACTTCGATCAGCAAGAACTATTGATAAATACGCAAGTTGAAAAGAATAAGGAACTGAAACAATCTTCCTCACCGAATTCCATTTTTGTGAAGAATGAATTTAAGTTAGTGAAAATCAATCTGGATGAAATCCTATTCATTAGTGCCTTGAAAGATTATGTGAAAATACATCTTTTAAATTCACCACGTCCGATAATTGCACTCATTACAATGAAAGCAGTGATAGAGAAGCTACCTGCTGATCGTTTTATAAGAGTGCACCGTTCGTATATTGTAGCGCTCGATAAGATAGAAAACATAGAACGTAGCCGCATACGGATAAACGGAGAGTCAATCCCGGTTTCAGAAACCAATTATGCTGCTTTAATGGAAGTAGTAGAAAGATAGTGGATTACTGCACTTCATTGGCTGTTCTGGCTTTATAGATTCTAAAATCATCCATTTGAATAAACTTATCAGGATTGTTCTGATAAACATGATATGTCCACCATTTTACTTCCCCTTTCGTAAAGATGGCCGATTGAGTTATCGGATTATAATTGAGAGATTTAATGGCACCCATATGTGCAAGCGGAGTAAAAGGAAGAAACACTTTCTCATCAATAAGGAATGATGTAACTCCCTCACGACCGGGAATTAACAAAAGATCATCATGAACCATGCAAAGATCATGGCCGGCATTAATGGGAAGTGTCCACGTATTCAGTCGCTCCAGCTCCGGAGAAGAGGTGTTCCATTTTTTCAACCGATATTCCCGAAGTTTACTATAACCCACTGCATACAGTCGTTCCCGTTTTTGTGACCATACCGCACCATGTCCAAAATACAAGCGATCTTTATAAAGTAGCTTTTCCGGATATTTCATATCATAAAGCTGAATGCAATTGCCATCCGGATGTGTAGAAAGCGTAACCACTAATCTGCCATCGGGTAATAGTTCTGCCGAGTGGGCCATAGGAGCATAGGCATAGAAAAGACATTCACGCGAAATAATATCGAGTAAGATCACAGCCCCGGATGAGGCTGTAATCAGCAGCTTTTCATTATTATCTACAAACTTACATTCATCGAGCGCATATAAATATTGCCGGTATTTATCCGGAAGCTGTGCATACACTTCATCAATCCGCCATTCCCAAAGAATGCATACATCGAAACCATGAGACAAATCCCAGTCCACAATTCTGACTCTGTCGTCGCCACAAACAGCCACCAGATTCTTATGATTTCTAAAAGATAGCATGATAAAGTTTTTAAAAGGCTAATGTTCGATATGCAAAGCTTCCATGAATCGTTTAATGACTTCCGGTTTACCTGTATGTTTGCCATCATCCTCACTGATTTTGCAGGTATCGTTATAGAAAGTCCAGGATTCGGTGATCTTCACGGCAACAAGTTTAATGACAATGTTCATCGGATTGACATTCTCGAAATCATTGGTGAAGTGCGTGCCAATACCAAATGAAGGCTGGCAATACTTCGTGGCATATTCCTGAATCTCTATCGCTTCATCGGTATTCAGTCCATTGCTGAAAACCACCTGCTTTGTACGAGGGTCAATTCCCAGAGAATGATACTTTCTGACAATCTTCTGTAGCTGTTCAAAATTATCACCACTATCTACACGCAGGCCTTTAAAAAGATTGGCAAAATCTTCAGAAAAGTTGAGGCTAAAAATATCCCACCCGAAACTATCATAAAGATAAGTACCCAGTGCACCCCGGAAGGTATTTCGCCATGAATTCATGGCAATATGATTCGCCATCTGCGGTCCATACATACCGCCGATAGCACAAATAAACTCATGCGCCATAGTCCCCACCGGAAGTAAATCGTACTTCATCGCCAGATAAACATTGCTTGTGCCGATGAATTTACCATTCCATTGACGCGAGTTAAAGCAATCTTTCATAGCCCGAACCACCACCTCTTCGGCTTCCAGAGAAACACGGCGGCGCGTACCGAAATCACAGTAAAAGCAACCGGCATCGAGTA
>CAMTOS010000224.1 GCA_947074195.1 uncultured Bacteroides sp. | reverse complement strand
CAGTATTGCCATTGTTTTCGCCAGTATTTCCATTATCACCTTCACCGGTATTTCCGTTATCCGATCCGTCAGCATTTCTTACGAATGCCCACACATCAGATTGTCCGGGAATATCTCCCTGTGTCCACCATTTGTTCGACCATACTTTATTATTATATAATACCAGTGAGCCACCTGTTGCATATACTGTGTCTTTGTTCCATAATGGAAGATCTTCAACAGAATCATCGCTGATAACTTTAATTGATGTTGATGCTGTAGCCGTTTCACCAGATGCATTACTAACGATAACTTTTAAGTCATGAACCCCAACACTCAGTCCACTGATACGTGTTTCAAATGGCTCTGCTGTAACCGTTGCTTTTAATTCATTGTTTACATAGAAATCAGCTTTATCTGCACGTCTTACACGAGCCACAAAATTGAACGATTCACTTTCTCTGATCATTGCATTAGCAATAGGCGATGTAATGCTTACAGTTGGTGTTGTTACCGGAGAATGGTTTTCCAGAATCTCATAAGAAATTTGGGAATACTTCACACCATCTGTCATATTATCTAATGCAGATACCTGAAGTAATTGCCAGTACATCACGCCATCACCTTTACCGGCACGATTGTGACGGCCACCTTCGGCCACATAAGTTGTATACTCTCTTACTTTATCTTCAGTATACGTATAATAAGGTCCCCATGGTTCGTTAGGTACATGCATACCAAATGCCACACGGAATCCATAAATGTTAGCATAATACGCGTATGAGTCATACATGATTTCACGTTGAGAAGCCGATCCGGTATTATATCCCTGGAAAGCCACAAAGTCGATATCCGCACCTACTGCTTTAAATACAGGAATCATATGTCCTGTAGATGCAAAACCATATAATGAGATTGTGTAACCTTCAGGAGCCGTTGCGTTATATTCATTTGAAAGTGCATCTCCGGTGATTTCCGCACGCTTATCATAAGCATAAGGTGATGTCGGATCATCATTATCCGCATAAGGAGTCGAACGTCCTAAAGCACCACAGCCGGCAGGAGCACAGGCAATAAGAAAGCCTTCTTCTTTGGGCAACAACTTACGTGATTCACGAATCATTGTGATAAAGCGTTGAACATTTACCGGTTCACCTATGGTCTGGAATCCACCGTTAGGCTCATAATCCCAGTCAATACCGTCGAAACCGAAATCACGTACAAAATCGGCAATTGCCTGATAGTCGATATCGTAAGCTTCATCGGTACCCCAATAAGTTTCTCCACCAATAGAAAGAATAACTTTTGTGCCCTTTGCTTTAAGATGATCTACTGTTTCTTTTAAAATAATGCCATCATATGGCACTTCAATACCTACTCCTTTAATATCATACGAGCCTTTTGTATAGCGCATGTTAGGCTTAATGAACGACAGGAAAATGTGCGTTACTTCTTCGGGCATGTTTCTTAGTCTGCTGCCTGAAGCTGTGGGATAGGTTTCACTCCACGAGGGGAAATAGCCAACTACCAGTGGAACCGCAGATGTAGTAGCTCGTGTTTCTGACTGAGGGGTTGTTTGTAAATTAGCTGCTTCATTGAATTCTTCAAATTGATTACAGGAAGTCAATGCAGCTGTTAGAAATACTAGAATTCCTAATAACTTTTTCTTCATTTTACTTGGGTTTAATGTGTTAAATTAACAGTCGCAAAATAAAGACAATAATTTATCTTTTCCATATAAAAAACGACATCCGTGAGGCAATAAATGAGCGCCTGCTTTTTATGTTTGAAAATGAGAGGATTACAATTCTTAAAAATTCAGAAAGGATGAAAAAAGATGAATTCGAAGATAGGATGGTAAAGAAAAGAGTGGTTTTTCTTACAGAAATCGGATAAAGACAAGAGCAGTTGAACAAAAAGATATAATGTCAAAAATAAGAATTCCGATAGTCTCCAGCGGAAAACTATCGGAATTTATTTATTTCATCATAAGATTCTGCGTGAAATCAGAAATTGAATTTTTCAAGTTTAAGTTCACCCATATCCTGCATTTTTCCTACAAGTGCAGAGAAATGCTGAGTTGCTTCATGTGCCGCAAGTGATTCTGCTTTTGCCCATGTTTCACAAATCATTAAAACATCAGGACGGGTAGCACTCTGAAATACATCATAAGCCACACAACCGTCTTCCTGTAATGAAAGTTTTGCCAACTCTTTTGCTGTCGCAAGCATTTCTGCATGATAGGTATCGTTTACCTTTATAAAAACATTAACTCTTATCATAATCTTTATTGTTTTAGTAAAACATTAAAAACAAAGATAAAGATAAATCTATTCAATAGGTAATGTTTTTTAAGAGAAAAATTCAAAAAGAAAAGAATAATTATTTCTCTTCGAGAGTGATGTCATCCATACAGAAATAAGCGGGTGTATTCATGCCCCATTCGCCATTGTCAGAAGATGTCATTTCGAAAGTAATATAGGCTGCATTGCTGATGCCAGACCAATCGAACCATTTCCATGTATTTAATGCTTCAGTTTTACCACTTCTGTAATCGGCAAGATAGATTTCTGCTTTACCAATAACAGTACCACTTGCTGCGTGACCTGTTGCAGTAAGCAAGAACCAGTCGCCATCATTGAATTTAGTTTCGTTCATATATCCATCTTCACCAGCGGTTACTGCCAGATAAGCATATGTGCTGTTCGTCACCCATGCACCTTTGAATACGAAATC
>CAMTOS010000223.1 GCA_947074195.1 uncultured Bacteroides sp. | reverse complement strand
TGTTAGGCTGCAACTGAAAAAAATTACAAAAATCCAATATGGAAGCTTGCTTCGGACTTTTCAAAACAATAGTTACGTTATTGATTCTTTCATAAAGTACCAATAATAGCCAAAGACGTTGAACGCAATCATGCTCAAAATCATTAATTGGAGCCCCTTTCCCTTTAATATAATAGTTTTCCTCATTGACACGTTTACATAATTCTAACTTTTCGTTTATAAACTCCAATGTAAACTCTTCAACTTCACGAGCGAATTCACTTCTGTATTGATCAATCATTGATATAAATTTACCCCACTCAGGAAGTTTGGGGTAATTTTTAGATATATCATCCAGGTAATGAGCAACCCATTCAGATCTTTTTCCAGCCTTTATTTCAAGGCAAGCCTCTTCTCTTGTCATTGTATGACGTACATTGTGCTTTCTGAGTTCATGTTCTAGACCGACCATTAAAATTCGCCTTTCAGTATCAATATCTACCTCGCTACACTTCATTGTTCTTTTTGAAATTGTTATTTTGGGTAACCCACCTTCTAAAAGAAGCTTATAATCTTGTAATAAACCCACACAATGAACGAAGCTTTTATCTTCATCATCTCTCTTGCGACATTCTAAAAGTTCTACCAAATGTATTCCATAGTCGAAAAGTATATTTTTATACTGAGTTAAATATGGCAATTTATCAGAGTAGGGTGTTATCGTATTTTTATAGAAAAGATTGTAATCGAATTCTTTGGAAAAACTGTCTAACCAAGATTCGACACCACATAATTCGGCTTTTTCTTTAGCTGTTAGCATCTTTTTAATGTTAATTAAATTAAAATGAATGCAAATATAATAAAACAAAATCAAAGCCCAAAGTTGCATTTTTCTCCGTCAAATCCGTCACGAATCCGTCACGGACATAAAAAAAGCACCTACAGAATAAACTGTAAGTGCTTGATACTCAGTAGTCGGGATGACAAGATTCGAACTTGCGACCACACGCCCCCCAGACGCGTACTCTACCGGGCTGAGCTACATCCCGAATAAATTGCGGATGCAAATGTACTGATTAATTTTAGATATGCAAAAGGGAGTTTTAAAAATTATCGCTTTATAACGTTTGACGATATGATTAACAACCCATGCATTCACGATAGAAGTCCAGGACTTCGAAAATAGTTTCTTTGTCGGCAGTCTGGTCAATGCAGATTTCGCCGATATCTTTCAGCAAGGTGAAGTTGATGGTTTGAGCACAATTCTTCTTGTCGTGCAACATCAACTCATAAAGCTGTTCATATTTCTTGCAATCTATTGTAAATACGCCATAGTTTTCCTTGATGAACTGAATGGTCTGACGCATTTTATCTTTTGGAAAGCCAACCTTGATATGTGATAAATAGAGTTCGCAAACAATACCCCATGCCACAGCATAGCCGTGCAATACCGGACGGTTCTCGGCAAGGGCCAGACTCTCGAAAGCATGCCCGATGGTGTGTCCCAGGTTCAAGGCCTTGCGAATGCCGTGTTCTTTCGGATCCTCCTCGACAATGCGTTCTTTTACCTGAACCGATGTACCCACCAGCGTTTTTAATGCTGCATAGTCGATGCTCTCTGTATTAAAGCGGAGCAATTCTGCCCAGTGTTCTGTATTGCTGATAAGTCCGTGTTTCAGCATTTCGGCATAACCCGAGAAGAAGTTGGTATGATCCAGTGTGCGCAGGAATTCTGTTTCGAGCCATACACTAAGTGCCGGAGCGAACGCGCCTACTTCATTCTTTAATCCGTTGAAGTTGATGCCGGTTTTTCCGCCAACAGCTGCATCAACCATGGCCAGCAGGGTAGTAGGAATATTTATATAATCGATGCCACGTTTAAAGGTAGCTGCAGCAAAACCACCGAGATCGGTTACCATACCGCCGCCAAGGTTCAGCAACAATGAATGGCGGGTAGCACCTTGCGTGCTCAACGCCTGCCAGACGAAAGCCAGAGTTTCTATGGTTTTGTGCACATCTTCTGCCTCTATAATAATATGTATGGCTTTCTGAATTTCAGGAATGGTTTCGAGTTGTGGCAAACAGAGCTCGTGCGTGTGCGTATCGGTCAGGATAAAGACACGGTCGTGCGATGAGTTTTTTAAAACCTCAGATAATTCTTTTGTCAGATTCTGACACAATATTACTTCCTGCTTCATATTTTTAGTGCATTTATTGCGCAAAAATAGATAAATAATCCCAATTTTACTTACTTTTGTTGCCTTTAAAATACCAACTATGAGACCATTATTCCCCGTTTTTTGTCGCCCGCTGGGCTATCTTATTCTTGCGTTATCGCTTATCATTCCGTTTTTACTCTTTATTTCGGGTTCGTTAACCGACAGCAATTTACTTTTCTATAAAGAATGTATCAAACTCCTGATGATGATGGGCGCATTGCTTATCTTATTTGCTTATAATAAAAAGGAAGCACCTGCTACCCTTGAGATTCGTAATAAAGCCACACGTAATGCCATGTTCATTACCGTATTCATCGTTTTCAGCATGATGTTCTTTAAAGTCTTTAATGGTGATGCAGTTTCAGTCGATCAGTCATCGTTTCTTACCTTCCTGATTGTCAACATCATTTGCCTTGAATTTGGCATAAAAAAGGCCCAGGCCGATTCAATGTTCAAAAGATAATTTATTTTCCATTAAACCTTTTGCCTTTTTAATTGTCAAAAAGTCAATTAGAAACAATAATTGCACTTAAT
>CAMTOS010000222.1 GCA_947074195.1 uncultured Bacteroides sp. | reverse complement strand
GCATTCGACCACTCTGCCATCTCTCCAAAACTCCTTTACAGAAGTGCTTTTCGTTAAAAGCGTTGCAAAGGTACATAACTTTTTGAAATCTGCAATAGCTGAATAATATTTTTCGCTAAAATAGTCGTATTTTTGCAGAAAATTGGAATTAGTACTATATGATATATCCCCAGAATTTTGAGCATAAAATAGGTTTTGACCACATCCGTACTCTCTTAAAGGATAAGTGCCTCAGCACTTTAGGCAAAGAGAAAGTCGATGAAATTGTTTTTTCTTCGTCTTATGATGAAATTATTGAAAAATTGACTCAGGTGAGTGAATTTGTTCGCATCATTCAGGAGGAAGACGATTTTCCTGCCAATTATTTCTATGATGTCCGCCCTTCTTTGAAACGTATTCGTATTGAAGGTATGTATCTGGATGAACAGGAGCTTTTTGATTTAAAGCGTTCGCTGGAGACAATCTTTCATGTGGTGCGCTTCTTTACGAATCGCGATAATGCTGAAGAAGGAGAAGAGACACCCTATCCTGCTTTGTTTAAACTTACCGAACATGTGATCGTTTTCCCACAACTGGTGAAACGTATTGATGAGATTCTTGATAAGTTTGGTAAGATTCGTGATAATGCTTCACCAACTCTTGCTAAGATTCGACGCGAGCTGGCCAATACAATGGGCAGCGTATCTCGTTCACTGAACTCTATTCTTCGCTCTGCCCAATCGGAAGGAGTGGTCGATAAGGATGTGGCTCCGGCTATGCGCGATGGCCGTTTGGTGATTCCTGTGGCGCCGGCTCTGAAAAGAAAGATTAAAGGGATTGTTCACGATGAGTCGGCCAGTGGTAAGACGGTCTTTATCGAACCGGCCGAAGTGGTTGAGGCGAATAACCGGATTCGCGAACTGGAAGGTGAAGAACGTCGTGAGATAATCCGTATCCTTACGCAATTTACCGATGTGCTTCGTCCGTCGATTTCAGATGTGCTGGAGTCTTATGAGTTTCTTGCGGAGATCGATTATATCCGTGCCAAAGGATTATTCGCGATTAAAACGGATGGTATTCAACCTACTGTTGAGAATAAACAGTTCATAGACTGGACAATGGCGATTCATCCTTTATTGCAATTATCTTTAAGCAAACAAGGCAAAAAGGTTATTCCTCTTGATATTGAGCTGACTATTGAGAAGCGTATTCTGATTATTTCGGGACCAAATGCCGGTGGTAAATCGGTTTGCCTTAAAACGGTGGGATTGCTGCAATATATGCTTCAGTGCGGATTGCTGATTCCGATGCACGAACGTAGTCATGCAGGGGTATTTGAAAGTATCTTTATTGATATTGGTGACGAGCAGTCGATTGAGGATGATTTGAGTACCTACTCTTCGCATCTGACCAATATGAAGATGATGATTCGCCATTGCAATGCGCAAAGCCTGATTCTGATTGATGAATTTGGTGGTGGTACTGAACCGCAGATTGGTGGTGCTATTGCCGAAGCTTTATTGAAACGTTTCAATGAGAAAGGTGCTTTTAGTGTCATCACAACGCATTATCAGAACCTGAAACATTATGCCGATGAGAACGAAGGGATCGTGAATGGCGCCATGCTTTACGACCGCCATATGATGCGCCCTTTGTTCCAGTTGCAAATTGGTAATCCGGGTAGCTCTTTTGCTGTAGAAATTGCCCGCAAGATCGGTTTGCCTGAAGAGGTTATTGCAGATGCTTCTGAGATCGTGGGCAATGAGTATATCAATGCTGATAAATATCTGCAGGATATTGTTCGCGATAAACGTTACTGGGAGAATAAAAGACAGAATATTCGTCAGCGGGAAAAGCAGCTTGAGGAGACTCTGGCCCGATATGAAGCTGAGATGGCTGAGTTAAAGAAATCCAGGAAGGAGATTCTGGCGAAGGCTAAAACAGATGCTGAAAATCTGATTAAGGAATCGAATGCAAAGATTGAGCAGACGATTAAAACGATTAAGGAATCTCAGGCTGAAAAAGAGAAGACCCGCGAAATCCGTCAGGAATTGAACGACTTCCGTGACCAGTTGGCCAATCAGCTTAAATTAGATGAAGAGGCAAAGATTTCCAGAAAAATGGAGAAGCTTCGCGAAAAGCAGGGCAAAAAGAAGGAAAAGAAACAACCTGCTGCTGGTGAAAATAAACCTGTGCAGGTAAAAGCTCCGGCTGTTAAACTTATTGCTAAAGGTGATACGGTACGGATTAAGGGTCAAACCAGTGTAGGTGAAGTGCTTGATATAAATGGCAAGAATGCTACGGTTGCGTTTGGCGGACTGAAAACTACGGTTAAAAGTGATCGTTTGGAGCATGCGAAACCGGCTAATAACAAACCGGCTCTAACGGCATCAAGCTTTGTTTCGACTTCTACTCACGATTCTATGTATGAGAAGAAACTGAATTTTAAACAGGATATTGATGTCCGTGGTATGCGTGGCGATGAAGCTTTACAGGCCATTACTTATTTTATAGATGATGCCATTCTGGTCGGAATGGATAGAGTGAGAATTCTTCATGGTACGGGTACCGGTATTTTGCGAACTCTGATTCGACAATATTTAGCAACTGTTTCGGGCGTGAAACATTTTGCCGATGAGCATGTACAGTTCGGTGGTGCCGGAATTACAGTTGTCGATTTAGCTTAATAACTATACTTTATAACATAGTGCCTCAAAATGCATTCATACCAGTGAATTGCATTTTGAGGTTTTTTTATGCTCC
>CAMTOS010000221.1 GCA_947074195.1 uncultured Bacteroides sp. | reverse complement strand
TGCAACTGAAAAATATTGGTTAACCGGTGTAATATCTTTGTATCATCTTTGTAAAGATAAACTTGAATATGTATGGCGAAGGTACTCTGTAATGGGGTATCTTCGCTTTTTATTTAAAATTTATGCATTTCAATCATGAAAGAGAATTATTTACGTCTTATTCCTCAAGAAAGAAGTAAAAACAGAGTCCGGATATGAATAAAATTGTTTATTTTGCTAACAATCAATCTTATAAATACTATCACTATGAGAAAAATATCTTTTGTTTTTCCCCTGATAGCCATGTTTGCCTGTCTGGCGCAACTCAATGCACAAGATTCTTTTATCAATCCACCGAATGTGGTTTTCATCTATGCCGATGATATTGGGATAGGCGATTTCAGTTGCTATGGTGCGACCGAATTTCAGACACCCAATGTAGACAGGGCAGCGGAAGAAGGAATAAAATTCACCAACGTACATAGTGCAGCATCGGTTTGCACGCCATCAAGATATGCGATGCTTATGGGCGAATACGCCTGGAGAAGACGCGGTACCGATGTAACCGGTGGTGATGCAGCCATGATTATTCAACCCGACAGATATACGCTGGCCGATTTGTTTAAACAAGTAGGCTATGAAACAGGTATTGTTGGTAAATGGGGACTTGGACTGGGCGATAAAGCTGGTGCCCAGAACTGGAATGAACAGTTTTCCCCGGGACTGCGCGATCTGGGGTTCGACTACTCTTTTATTATGGCGACGGATGGCGCACATGTTCCCTGTGTCTTTTTGGAGAATGATGCGGTAGTCAATACGGAGCATAACGATTCTATTGAGGTAAATTACAACCGAAACTTCCACGATAAACCATCGGGCAGAACAAATCCTGAACTTCTGAATGTGAAACCATCGTTCGGACACGATCAGGGCATTGTGAATGGCATATCGCGCATCGGCTATATGCAGGGCGGAGAAAAGGCATTGTGGAATGACCGTGAAATATCTAAGGTACTTACCGAAAAGGCTATAAGTTACATAGAATCGCAGCACACCAAACCGTTCTTTCTGTACTTTGCCACGCACGATGCACATGTACCCCGAGTACCGGGCAACGAGTTTGCAGGGAAAAGCGGTATGGGGCCAAGAGGCGACAGTATTCTGGAGTTCGACTGGAGCGTGGGACAAATCATGAACAGACTTCGCGAACTTGGTCTGGAAAATAATACATTAATTGTGATATCAAGCGATAACGGTCCGGTAATAAATGACGGCTATAACGATATGGCGATGGAAATGCTGGGCGAGCACACACCCGGTGGCGTTTATCGTGGTGGCAAATACAGCAGCTTCGAGGCCGGAACACGTGTACCTTGCATCTGGCGCTGGCCACTGGCGGTTAGTCCGGGTGAGTCCGATGCCCTGCTCTGCCAGATGGATTGGTTCGCCACATTTGCCCAGATGCTGGGCGCAACCCTACCCGAAGGAGCAGCTCCCGATAGTGAATCTTTATTATCGGCCTGGAAAGGTGAAACATCGAAAGGCCGGGAATGGCTTGTATTGCAGAATCAACAGAATAATTTGGCGATTACAAATGGTGAATGGAAATATATTCCTCCCGCTGAAGGTCCCTTTCTGAATAAAAACTCGAATATTGAGATTGGTAACAGAAATGAACCACAACTCTATAATTTAAAAGAAGATGCGCGCGAAAGAAAAAATCTGGCCAAACAGGAAGCACAACTGACAATAGAAATAGATAAAGAGCTGAGGCGTATAGTAGACAATCGTTACGGCTTGCCGTTATAAACAAGTATAAACATAGTTATTAACCGATATGACGAAAGTTATCAACAGGTTATTTGACTGATATACAGATGAATGATGCTTTTTGGTGGAAATAAGAAGATGAGGTTATAAACAAAAAATACAGATGGTTCATTAACTCCCGGAAACGGAGAATTCGAAATTGAATTCTTCGTTTTTTTTTGTCTCTTTTCGGTTTATCAGGTTATTCACAATCCGGTACAGCTATTCACATAGTTATTAACCATTATCAACAGAGTTATTAACAAGTCAACTCCCTTATAAACAATCTTTTATCCTTTTCTATACTTAAAACCTACTGTAGGTTATTAACAGCAGACAGATGGCTGTTTATTACTTTAATTTATTCGAAAACTGAGAAATGTAGAAAAAAAAAGGAGTCACGCCTGACTCCAACCTTTGTTAACCTTAAATCTAATACTATGAAAAACACAATGCAAATATACGGCCTTTCCCGACTTCTGCAAAATATACAACAAAATAATGCTGTTATATAACATCTTTTAAATCTTAAAGAAAGTTCGGTACATTTTAGAAACGGTTTTTAAATATTAATTTGACATATATCAAGACAAAAAGATACCATTTCATTCAATCGCGTTTCTTTCTAACATCAGCACAAATAAAGCAACTTACAATCCATAAGTTGAAAGTGAATAAAAATACACTGATAACCAGCCACTAATCCCCAAATCAACGCCAATCCCCATATCATCGGCTATTCAGCCCTACTCCATCTGGTCGCAAAGGCTTGAGACTCCGGTTCCAAAGGTTTGAGACTACAGTCCCAAAGGCATGAGACTGTAGTTCCAAAGCATTGGAACCAGATGGTTTATGGAAGGGCAACAAAATAAGAATGAATGATGAATATTATAAACACGGGTAAGTAGTGCTTGCGCGGCTTATGGACCGGAAGGTGCTTGGTGAGGAAATACAACTTT
>CAMTOS010000220.1 GCA_947074195.1 uncultured Bacteroides sp. | reverse complement strand
TTGCCACGCCTTTGGCAAGAAACCATTTATATTGTACCCGATTATTTATGAGCTTTCATTTCAATACAGCTGAATAATAGCTATATTGCCCCCTGCTTTTATAAATGATTAATGTTTGAATAATGAGGTAGTACAAATCGCAAAAGCATTCGTCATTAAAAAATAAAGAATCAGTTTTAATCTTTTCTTAATAAACGAATAACATTAAATAATACCATGAACAAATATCCTAAAATCGGGATTCGTCCCACAATTGACGCTCGTCAGGGCGGTATTCGCGAAGGCTTAGAAGATAAAACGATGGCGCTTGCTCATGCAGTGGCCGAATTGATATCAAATAATCTGAAGAACCCTGATGGCTCTGCAGTAGAATGTGTGATTGCCGATAGCACCATTGGTCGTGTACCCGAAACTGCTGCCTGTGCCGAGAAATTCGAGCGCGAAGGAGTAGGAGCAACTATTACCGTTACCTCTTGCTGGTGTTATGGTGCCGAAACGATGGACATGAATCCTTACTGGCCTAAAGCGGTGTGGGGTTTCAATGGTACTGAGCGTCCGGGTGCCGTGTATCTGGCTGCCGTACTTGCCGGTCACGCGCAAAAAGGTTTGCCTGCTTTCGGCATCTATGGCCGCGATGTGCAGGATCTTGTCGATAATACGATTCCAGCCGATGTTGCCGAAAAACTATTGCGTTTTGCCCGCACTTCGATGGCGGCTGCCAGAATGCGCGGTAAATCTTATCTCTCTATCGGCAGTGTATCGATGGGGATTGCCGGTTCTATTGTTGATCCTGATTTTTTCCAGGAGTATCTGGGTATGCGTTGCGAATCGGTTGATATGACTGAGATTATCCGCCGTATGAGCGAAGGTATTTATGACCATGCTGAATATGAAAAGGCAATGGAGTGGACGAAAAAACACTGCATGAACCATGAAGGCAAGGACTTCAATATGGAGACGAAGCTTAAGAGTCGTGAAGAGAAGGATGGCGACTGGGATTTCGTGGTGAAGATGACTATCATTATCCGCGATCTGATGACCGGTAATGCCAAACTGAAAGATCTTGGCTTTAAAGAAGAGGCTTTGGGACACAATGCCATTGTGGCTGGCTTCCAGGGACAACGTCAGTGGACTGATTTCTATCCGAACGGCGACTTCTCTGAGGCTATTCTGAATACATCTTTCGACTGGAACGGCATTCGCGAAGCATATGTGCTGGCTACTGAAAACGATGCGCTAAACGGAGTATCGATGTTGTTCGGTCATTTGCTGACTAATACAGCGCAGATCTTCTCTGATGTTCGTACTTACTGGAGCCCTGAAGCGGTGAAACGTGTGACAGGTAAAGAACTGACCGGTCTTGCAGCGAATGGTATCATTCATCTGATCAACTCGGGAGCAACGACTCTTGATGGAACTGGTTGTCAGAAAGATGCAGAAGGTAATCCCGCGATGAAACCTTTCTGGGAAATTACGCAGGATGAAGCCGATAAATGTCTGGAAGCAACGACATGGTATCCGGCCAACCGCGACTATTTCCGTGGAGGTGGTTTCTCATCTAACTTCCTTTCTGAAGGCGGAATGCCGGTAACGATGTCTCGCCTGAATCTGGTAAAAGGCCTTGGCCCTGTATTGCAGATTGCCGAAGGATGGACAGTAGAAATCGAACCTGAAGTGCATCAGTTGCTCGATGAACGTACCGACCGTACCTGGCCAACCACCTGGTTTGTGCCACGTCTGTGCGATAAACCGGCTTTCCGCGACGTGTATAGTGTAATGAACAACTGGGGCGCTAACCATGGAGCAATCTCTTATGGTCATATTGGTCAGGATCTGATTACCCTTGCTTCAATGCTACGCATTCCGGTATGCATGCATAATGTAGACGAAGACCAGATCTTCCGCCCTGCCTCATGGAATGCCTTTGGTATGGAGAAAGAAGGAGCCGACTACAGAGCCTGCCATACTTATGGTCCGGTATATAAATAAGAACTCATTAAAACAGTAACCTACCAGTTACATCCCCGAAGGAGCGGATGGCGATTCTGTCATTTGTCTCCTTCATCATCAATCACAATCCCGGATTCTTTATTCCGGAAAAACCTGAATATTTATGAAGACACAACCCGACGGATATCCCGTAAAATCCTATAAAGAGCCGGTAAAACGCTATTGTCAGACCCTTGATCTGCGCGATAATCCCGAACTCATTGCCGAATATAGAAAGCGTCACAGCCGTGCCGAAGCGTGGCCCGAAATTCTTGCCGGCATCAGGCAAGTCGGCATCCTCGAGATGGAACTCTATCTGTTGGGTACACGTCTTTTTATGATTGTAGAAACTCCGGTCGATTTTAAATGGGATGAGGCCATGTCACGACTCGCCACACTGCCACGGCAGCAAGAGTGGGAAGACTATATGTCCATCTTCCAACTCGTTGCCCCAGGTGCCACATCGGCCCAGAAATGGCAACCCATGGAACGGATCTTCCACCTCTACGAATCTTAATACCTAATCGATCTTTTACCTTATTATCATGAACAACACCAAAAAACCGATGCTGGTCAAAAACGGCATAAACTATCTTATTCCTTTTATACTGATTACCTCCTGCTTTGCGCTGTGGGGGTTCGCCAATGATATAACGAACCCTATGGTCAAAGCATTTTCAAAGATATTTCGTATGAGTGTGGCTCAGGGCACACTGGTACAGGTTGCCTTCTACGGCGGCTACTTTATGATGGCGCTTCCTGC
>CAMTOS010000219.1 GCA_947074195.1 uncultured Bacteroides sp. | reverse complement strand
GTTTCGGCCAGATTGGTGCGCAAATCTTTTGGCGCAACCTCAACGGCTTCCCGGGATTCCATAGCCAATTCATCAGAAGCGTCTCCTTCCTCTTCTGAAACGACATATGAAGCACTTCTATCCGCACCATTCACGGCAGATTTAATACCATATGCTACTACAACTACATTATCAAGGAATGCGCCGGCTTTACGGCTAACTCTGCCGTATGCCCATACAGGTTCATTTTCGAATCCAAAGTCGAACCAGTTGAAACCATCGTATCTGAGTTCCGGACAAGAAAGATATTTTACATCTTTATACCAATTGATATTTTCATGATCGATTCTATAACTATTCCAGTATGTACGTCCTAAATAACGACTATATGTGACACTTAATGATTGATTCCTTTTGTAGATTTTATCGAGTGAGGCATCATACATGGTCGCCAGCATTTCAGCATCAGCAGGTTTACCATCGGGGTTGGTTATGGTTAGTCGCCACTCCTCATGTTTGCCGGGCTGCAGTTTATCGCGGAACACATCCCAGCGCATAGCCAGTTTTGTATCAGGTACAGTCTTTTTCAGATTGAAGCTATGCTGATATATTTCCCCATTTTTCACAAAGCAGAAATTCAGGATCAGACCATTGCCATAGCTCTCTTTATAAGGTATTTCAAAATGAGCAATGCTGTCAGAAAGCACCATTGTGGTATTTTGAACAACTTCACTTCTGTTACTTAAAGTAATATAGACGAAAGCGTCTTTATACGATGTCCCAAAATAAACCGATGCAGGATTGGCTGCATCAAAATTTACATTTTCTGCATATTCCCACATGTCGGATTGCGTGGGCGGACGTTTATCATCGAGCGAGAAAAGAATAATTTCGGCATCGTCTGTGACCAGTTTGCCTTCGCTGTCTTTGGCCTGCATAACTAACAGATATTGACCCGATGGCAGATTGTTCCATGTACTGAGTGAAGTAGTTTCATTGGCATTGAACGGGGCATTATAAACCGGTTCACTTTTCTTTGCATCATCAGCAGACTGACCGGGTTTGATGGCATATAGCATATAATCTCCTGATGCAGAAACATCCTCTCGGTTGAGATTATAAGCGGTAAAAACGGTTTTCAATGAATCATTTTTAAGTACACGTTCGGGCAAATCGGTACCGAGCAGCATAGAGCGATTAGCGGCATTTATGCAAAAAACAGCCCATTGTGTTTCTCCGGCCAGACTGGTGACTGAGGCTTCAATAATATATCGATAATATAATACGTTTTGAATATTGTAATCAGCTGACGGAATTAAATCTACCGGAATGGTAAATTCCCCTTTATCGTTGAGTATTTTTTCGCCCGATGCAATAAGTACATCTCTTTCGAATCTAATAAAACGCCAGTTGTTTACAGCTTTACGCTTTATAGTATACTTCATTTCTCCATCCACCAAAGGAACGCCGCTAAAGGTAACAGCATTACCATTAAGCTGTACAAAATCGCCTAATTGATAAGAAATGTCGGGTTTCGTGAATTCGACTTCGAATGAAGGGCGTTTATAATCTTCCACACGAATGAGTTGATTGCCTGAGAATTTCTGAGATTTTCCCTGCTGTACAGATGTTTTGTCAACCGTTGCCTTTAGCGTGAAATTTCCATTCAGGCAGGCAGATGGCAAAACGAAGGAAGTCGCAACAGATCCGAATTCATTGGTCGTTAATTTTTCTTCACCCACCAACTGATTATTAACATTGAACAAACTGATTTCACAGGTTACCCCGGGAACAACATTTGCATCATCACCAAGTTGACTATAGACAATACCCTTAACATGTACGGTTTGCCCGGGACGATAAACGACACGGTCGGTAAGCAGTGTTATATAGTTTTTTTCCTTTTCAGAAGTTGACTGAAAAGAAGAAGTATTACGCAGCAGTGACGGAGAATTGAAAACATCACCATTCCAGGCGACTTTTACATTATCATATCCCTTCATCGATGGAATAAGCGCTTTTCCATCTTTACCGGTAACATAATCTTTCGAAACATTGTCGTTTCCATCCGAGTAATTGGTAACAGTTGCACCTTCAATTGGCTGCCCGCTTTTAGCATCGACAACAACTACTTCATTTTTACCCTCAGGCAGACTTAATGCCAATACTTTCAAACGGTTAATAGTTATATTATACAAATTAGCATCCGGTGCATCATCTTTATTCTTTTCTATTTTATTATTTTTCAATGCATGAAAATCAAAATAATACTCACCCGTATGAGGCATAACGATATAAACACTATCAGTTATATAGTCATATGTATCGGGTGTCCGCAGTTTAATTTTTTGCACAGATATACGTTTTTCAGTACCACTATTATAAACCGACACCTGCAAACCGTCAATATTCTTATAATTCACATTAAGCAAGATGCTATCACCCGGATAAGCTACCTCAGGATAAGAAACAGAAAATGCAGGCTCCTGAATACTGCGTTGCAGATTGCGCAATTTATTGATACGCTTATAAGAACCATATTTGGTAATGCCTTCCACACAAAGCTGATGAGCGATATCGGGAAGTTGCATCGCCATAGCATATCTGGCCAGTTCATTGTAAACTTCGGCATTGGTCTCGCAATGCGGATGGGCTGAAAGCAGTGCATTGAGTGCGGATGTATAAGGGTCAATGGGAAGTTGTCCGCTTTCTTTTGCAGCATCTATCACTGAATTTGACGGATAAGACCGCTCTGTGAATTCATTGATATAATCAATCTTATCGA
>CAMTOS010000218.1 GCA_947074195.1 uncultured Bacteroides sp. | reverse complement strand
GATTTATATCAGATACCGGTTGAAGTGGGTGATACCATGGGGATAATGTATAATGAAGATGGTCTGTATTATATTCAAAGTCCTTTTATTTCAGATAGTTTGTGGAATGAGAATATACGATTACAGATAGTAAAAACGGCTTTGAATTAATCATCTCCATAACTGTAACATAACCATTACAGTTATGGAGATTTATATTTAACTACCTGTCCCTGAAGCTCCGTTATTCCCGGTAGTGGCAGCAACACCGGCTTGGGGTGTGACCTGATTCTGGAAATAATTGGTGATGTAAACGGTAAGGATGGGAAACATACTCATACCCATTACGGCAAGGATCACCGCCAGTATTCGTCCGCTGAGAGTCACTGGCTCTATGGCACAACCTACAGTGGTAACGTCCATGCATGCCCACCATGCAGCATCTTCGAAGTTTTTCAGCATGGGGTTCACATCTTTCTCAATGGAGTAAAAGATGAGACTGCCGAAATAGGCCATGGCCACCAGCATAATGAGATAAGTAATCATCATATTGGCTACTTTATTCTTCGTAAACCAGTTGATCATGATAACCAATCCATAGCCGCCACGCACAAATATAATGGCACGTAGCAAAATGCCTTCGGTTGTAGTGGTCGATATGTGAAACCAGTCGACAATGTTATAGTAGGGGACTGATACGAGCAATAACACAAAATACGTATAGAAGAATTTCCACCTTTTGGGAGCCAGATAAAAGGAATACCAGAAATCTACAAAAAGAATGATGCAGATGGCCAGCTGTATGTCGAGATAAATATGATGCGGAATTGCTTCCGGACCTTTCAGAATTTCTACAGACAGTAATACAAGTATCCCTATACTGCTTATCAGTGTAATGATATTCAGTATTTTGTAAATCAGCATCTCGGTAGATGAGTGGTGTTTTAATTTGGGAGTAGTTGCCGTATTCATATCTTTTAAACTATTTCATTTTTATTCTTTATGGTCAGCGACATGGGGTTATTGCCGGCCATTTGCCCGTTGCCATATGCCTCGAATGTTTTTGTTGCAGCCAATTGCGCCATGTTGAGTTTTGCCGATGGATTATTTATTGTGCGCAACAGGTTTTTGCCACGTGGCCCTTTTGCGGCAATTCGTTTAGCAGTAAATGTTGTTGGTTTTGTATCATCTGCAACAAAAGTCTCTAAAACCTGCGGAACAATTTTATACTGATACTTGCCGTCAATCACCGGAGCAATCGCTTCTTTCATCTTACTTCCTTTTGCGGAATTGGTGCTTATTCGGGTCAGACCTATAAATGGTTTGGCCTTATCGGTGGTCTCTATATGGTAACCACCCACATTTTCCTTTACAAGTTTAAGCGATAGGTTGGTATCTTCCAGATCGATAGTGTCTACACCGCTGTTTGCACCAAGAAGAATGCTCGAGTTGGCATTGACGCTAACAACAATAGTGGCATTGTTCGATTTTACTACTTCTGATACGATGCACCATTTCTTTTTTCGTTCTTTGGGGTTGATATCGGCAAGAATTATTTTCCAGAGCGCATTTATATTTTTATATTTCTCGATGGTACAATCCAGTGCATTGATAAAGACACTTTTCCCTTTCTTGAATTTGATCTCTACACCGGCCGACATAGGAAGCTCCTCGATGGCACCTTTGGCAATTACATTCACTTCCACAGATTTATCGGTACTGAGTTTTTTCGGACCGACTCCCGTCTCTGTTACAACATCGTCTAACTGACTTTTATCGAATTGACTGAATAGTTCGGCATTCTCAATATGTCCCCGGTAAACAAAGATATTCCCGTCCAGGAATCCGTAATCGCCGAGGCGTACAGGTGAGGTAGGTTCCCAGTGACCATAGTAGGTCTCCATATTATTACGCACCTCTTTACAGTAGATTTTTGCAGCACCTTTTCTCATAATGTATAGATTTTAGAAGATATTAATTCGTTGATAAATGCTTGCCATGCATAAAATGCAGATGTGCAAATATAGTATAATGTATGGTATTTATAAAAAATAAGTATAAATTTGTGAGTTATCCTAAAATATATAATAACATGAAACAATCTGTATTACAGGAGAAATATCCATTCTTCTTTACTAAATTCCCCGGAAGAGATGAAAAATTTCTTATCCAGAGCAACGGTTATCAGTGGTTCATCCAGATTTTTGAATTCAGGAATCAGGAAGAATATCTTTCGTTTGCCAAAAACAAATACGGCACATTTGCTTATGATGAACTTACCATGACAGCCGCTCTTGCTGTTTCGCATTTTCAGTATATAGAGATGGTCGATGCCATAGCCGATACGGTGATAGCCAATCAAAGTCAGGCGCAGGAAGATGGTCTGAAATGGTATCTTGAAAACAAAGACGGATTATAAACGAATACAATATGAAATATTTAAAAACCCCGAAACTACTATTTTTATTTATTCTTCTGGCAGCATTGCCGGGTCTGATAAATGCTCAGACCGGTTTTCAGAATCCGGTGATTCGTGGATTCAATCCCGATCCGAGCATTTGCAGAGTGGGAGATACTTTTTATCTGGTTACGTCATCATTTGAGTATTTTCCGGGCTTGCCGGTTTATCAGAGTAAAGACCTGATAAACTGGCAACAGATAGGTCATTGCCTGACACGGGAGTCACAATTGCCTCTGCATAATGCGCAATCATCTCAGGGTTTGTTTGCACCTACGCTTCGCTACCATGATGGAATCTTTTATGTGATTTGCACGAATGTCTCTGACGGCGGAAACTTCTATTGCACAGCAACCGATCCTGCAGG
>CAMTOS010000217.1 GCA_947074195.1 uncultured Bacteroides sp. | reverse complement strand
ATAACCGGCTGAAATGCTGCGGATACTGGAATCCTAATTCATAGGCTATCTGGCTCACCGATAGTTTTGAACTCAGCATGCGGTCTTTAGCCAGGTCTATAATCTTATGTTGTATATATTCCTGCGCCGTTTTTCCGGTAGTCTTTTTGATATAATCACCAAAGTAATTGGGTGAAAGACAAGCTTTATCTGCAAAATATTTGACTGATGGTAAACCATGCTCGTCCTGGAGTTTGTTCTCGAAATATTCGTTTAAACGCTGTTCAAACTGTGTTAAAACATCATCACTTGCATCGGAGCGGGTAATGAATTGTCTTTCATAAAAGCGAAGACAATAATCCAGTAGCAATTCGATGTTTCTTGAAATCAATCTTTTGCTGTGTTTATCTACCGGATGCTCTACCTCTTGTTGTATTTTATCAAAGCAATCGCGAAGAATAGCTTTTTCTCTTTCTGAAACATGCAGGGCTTCTGTAGAATCGTATGAGAAGAAGGAGTAGTTTTTTATCTCTTGTCCCAATGATGTACCGCGGATAATATCAGGATGAAATAAAATACCAATGGCATCTGGTTTATGGCCCTCGGTCAGCTCTATCTCTGTCACCTGCCCCGGGGCAAAGCTCACAATTGTACCTTCGCGGTAATCATACATTTTTCGACCATAGCGGATATCACCGCATTTGGTATCTTTCAAAAATACACTATACAGACCATAGTTTAATTTGAAATGTTTTGGCCATTTTGTCGCTTTACTAAGATCGACTACAGATACCAACGGATGCAGTGTTTCGAGTCCGAAGATTTTGTTGTAATCGTCAACGCAATCCAGATTTATAATATCTTCCATAATTGTTGTTTTTATAATTATCAAAGTTATTCATTTCCAGATTACTAACCTAATATGCATAGTCATAAACCGGAATTAGGTTAATACATTCCGTAAAATATATACAATGATAAGGTGCATAGCTGTAAAATCGTTGATTTGGGTAGTTACATCCGTAAAAGATATACAACAGGTGAGATTCATATCATCTACTTTTGTAAGGAATAATAAAATGTAAGTAAATGAAGTGTTTTAAATTTTCTCTCTTATTGGTTTTTCTAATATTATATTCTTGTAAAAACGAAATGAAAAATACTGAAATAGCACAGGATGGAGCTTTGAGTAAGGCAGTTTTGTCGAATGAAGAAAAAAGAAATATCGGCTCGGTAGTGGCACTTTATCCTACGCCTGCTGTAGTGGTGGGAACGATTGTTGATGAAAAAGTGAACTGGATGCTGGCGGCACATGTTGGCATAATGGGGCATGATAAAGTGATGGTGAGTCTGCGAAAGAATCATTATACCAATAAAGGTATCAGAGAGCGTGGTAGTTTTACATTGAATATTGTTGATGAAAAGATGTTGCCTAAAGCCGATTATGCAGGGATTGTAAGCGGTGAAAAGAGTGATAAATCGGATCTGTTTGTTTATTCACTGGCGGATAATGGGATGCCGATGGTGGACGAATCGCCGGTTGCAATGGTTTGTGTAGTAGAAGATAATTATGAAACTGAGACATTCGATAATTTTATATGCTCTATTGCGGCAACATATGCAAAAGAATCGGTTTTGAATGAGAATGACAAGATTGATTATGAAGTGCTGAAACCTGTTCTTTTTGAAATGCCGACTTATAGTTATCTGAAGACGGGCGAAGTGATTGGTAAATGCCGAACGTTTGGAAAAGAAATACAACAATAACAGTGATATATGAGAAATTTGCTAATAATAATCGTTTTACTGATTTTCTGTGCTGGCAAATCTGTGGCGCAGGAATCAAAATATGATAGTGAAATGGATAGAATTGAATTGTGTAAAAAGAACTACACGGCTTTGTTTGGCGGTGAAGCACTGACGGAACAAGGCACTGATCCCGAAATGATGGATATTCTTCAGAAGTTTATCTTTGGTGAGATTTTCAAGACAGGTCAGCTTGATTTGAAAACGCGCGAGATGATTACTTGTATATCATTATCTGCTATGCAAACGCTTCCTCAGTTAAAAGCGCATGTCGGTGCAGCGCTTAATGTGGGTGTAAAACCGGTTGAAGTCAGAGAGCTGATCTATCTTTGTGCTCCGTTTATCGGTTTCCCGAAAACTCTGAATGCTCTGGCTACTGCTAATGATGTGTTTAAGGATAGGGGAATAACTTTGCCACTGGAAACGATGGGAACGGTAACAGAAGATAATCGCAAAGAGAAAGGTGCTGCCATTCAACAACCACTATATGGTGATGAGATAAAGAATGCTTTTAAAAATCTGCCTGATGGAATGGGGGATGAACTGGCGCGGTATCTGACTGAATACTGCTTTGGTGATATCTATACGCGCGATGGCCTTGATCTTAAAACGAAGGAACTGTTGATTTATGCACTTTTAATTACGATAGAAGCCGATAGTCAGCTGCGCTCGCATACTATCAGTAATTTGGAAATAGGAAATGATTTATCAACGCTGACTGCCGTGGCATTCCAATGTCTGCCTTACGTTGGTTTCCCTTCTGCTATGAAAGCGTTGCGCATTATTCAGGAAGTAAATATGGCATCTCAGGCTAATGTAGGACATAAAGTTCGCATTTCGCGTATTGTTGTCGATCCGGATAAACTAACAGAATATAATGATTTTCTTAAAGAAGAGATAGAAGATTCTATGCGATTGGAACCTGGTGTATTAACGCTGTATGCTACTTCCGAAAAGGATCATCCGAATCGTATCACTATTCTTGAGATTTATGCCAGTGAAGATGCTTATTTATCTCATATAAAGACATCGCATTTTCTGAAATATAAAAATGGCACTCTTGATATGGTGAAAGAGCTTGA
>CAMTOS010000216.1 GCA_947074195.1 uncultured Bacteroides sp. | reverse complement strand
TTACCCCTCAGGAAAGCGAAAAAATTGGTATGGGTGGAGTAAGCGGTAAAGGTATCGGCGATAAATCTCTTAAAATCGTGAAATACCTTGCTTCGCAGGTAAAGAGCGAGTTTATTATTATAGGCGCCGGAGGTATTCTTACGCCTAAAGATGCTAAAACAATGATTGATGCCGGAGCTGATCTGATACAGATCTATTCAGCATTTATATACGAGGGGCCGGGCATTGTAAAAGTGATGGACCGTGCCTTATCTTCACATTAATTTTCTTTGTTGTCCGTGGTAGAAATATTACAATTTTTGTCACAAGTCTAAAAATAATGGTTATTTTTGCCGCCACTGTTGGGGGTGCATCCTGAATTCCGGGATGCTGAGATAATACCCCATGAACCTGATATGTATAATTACAGCGTAGGGAAACAGGCGGATTTTAATTCTCTCCTTTTGGGGCTTTTATAGCTTTCCTCTTCTCAGAGATATTAGTTCATCAGGCATGTTTTGTACGCTTATTCCTGATAACTGATATGAACAATCAAACGTATGAATTATAACAGAGTCTTATCTATAGCGGGTAGCGACTCGGGTGGTGGTGCAGGTATTCAGGCCGATATTAAAAGTATTTCGGCTAATGGTGCTTTCGCTATGACGGCTATTACTGCCGTTACTTCGCAGAACACGCTGGGTGTTCAACACGTTTTCCCTCTCCCTGTTGATGTAGTACAATCTCAGATCGATTCGGTACTGAACGATATAGGTGCTGATGCCGTTAAAATAGGCATGCTGCATTCTGCCGGTATCATTCATGTTGTTGCCGGCATGTTGAAACAATATGCGGTTAATAACATTGTGCTCGATCCGGTGATGGTGGCTACTTCAGGCGATTCGTTATTCCAGTCAGAAGCACTGTCGGCTTTAAAAGAACATCTTATTCCTATCAGCACTTTAATTACTCCCAATATTCCTGAAGCGGAGACCTTGTCGGGTCAAAAGATAACTTCAATCGATGATATGCGACGGATAGCCGTTGAACTCTCACTCCAGGGTAAAGTTTCGGTATTGATTAAAGGCGGACATCTGCAGAAGACGAATGAACTGTGCGATGTGCTCTATGATGCTACCACGGGGAAAACAGAAGAGTTTTATTCTTCTAAAATCGATACTGTGAATAAGCATGGCACAGGATGCACACTATCATCGGCCATTGCTGCCTGGTTGGCACAGGGGTATACCGTAGTCGATGCCGTGCGCAAAGCAAAAGATTATATTGACGGGGCTATTGCCGCCGGAAGCGAATATAATATAGGTAGCGGTCACGGACCGGTTCACCATTTTTATCAACAAAATCATCTAAAATAAACCTGATATGAAGAATTTTAAGATCGAATATCCAGCTTCGGAAAAAGTATATATGACAGGAACGATTCATCCTGTAAAAGTGGGGATGCGCCGCATTAAACTCTGCGGTGGCAATGCATCTGTGTATGTTTACGATACCAGCGGTGTGTATAGCGATCCATCGGTAGAGATTGATCTGGACAAAGGCTTACCAAAACTTAGAGAAGAGTGGGTGAAAGACCGTCAGGGCGATTGCATTACTCAGATGTTCTATGCCCGTAAAGGTATCATTACTCCCGAAATGGAATATGTGGCGATACGCGAGAATATGAACAATGCAGAATTGGGCATTGAATCGCATATCACTCCCGAATTTGTACGTCAGGAAATCGCCGAAGGTCGTGCCATCATTCCTGCCAACCGTAACCATCCTGAAGCCGAACCCATGATTATCGGTCGCCATTTCCTGGTGAAAATTAATACGAATATTGGTAATTCTGCTCTTTCATCAGGTATAGAGGAAGAGGTGGAAAAGGCCATCTGGAGTTGCAAATGGGGTGGCGATACGATAATGGATCTCTCTACAGGGAACAATATTCATCAGACTCGTGAGTGGATTCTTCGTAACTCGCCCGTGCCTGTGGGCACTGTACCCATCTATCAGGCGCTGGAAAGAGTCGATGGTAAGATTGCCGACTTATCATGGGAGATTTACCGTGATATTCTGATAGAGCAATGCGAGCAGGGGGTAGACTATTTTACCATTCACGCCGGTGTTCGCAAAGAGCATGCGCAACTGGTGAAGACTCGTAAAACGGGGATTGTGTCGCGTGGCGGTTCTATCCTGACCAAGTGGTGTGAGATTCACAATGCCGATAATTTCCTCTATACTCATTTCGATGAAATCTGCAAGATTCTGGCTTCTTATGATGTAGCCATATCACTTGGAGACGGACTTCGTCCGGGTTCTATCTATGATGCCAACGATGAGTCGCAATTCCTTGAACTTGCCACCCTTGGCGAACTTACGCTGAAGGCATGGCAATACGATGTGCAAGTCATGATCGAAGGCCCCGGCCATGTACCGATGAACAAGATTCCTGAGAATATGCGCAAGCAGGTGGAACTTTGTCACGAAGCGCCATTCTATACGCTCGGCCCTTTGACAACAGATATTGCACCCGGTTACGACCACATCACTTCTGCCATCGGTGCAGCACAAATCGGATCACTGGGTACGGCTATGCTTTGCTATGTCACTCCGAAAGAACACCTGGGCTTACCAAATAAAGACGATGTACGCGAAGGTGTTATCACTTATAAAATTGCCGCTCATGCAGCCGACTTGGCAAAAGGATTTCCCGGCGCACAGGTTCGCGATGATGCCATGAGTAAAGCCCGTTTCGATTTCCGCTGGGACGATCAGTTCAATCTGGCACTCGACCCTGAACGTGCACGCGAATATTATTACGCCAACGGTGCTCATAAAGAAGGTGATTTCTGCACTATGTGCGGACCTAATTTCTGTGCTATGCGTTTATCGAAACAGATCGTATAAA
>CAMTOS010000215.1 GCA_947074195.1 uncultured Bacteroides sp. | reverse complement strand
TGTTTGATGCCAACTTCCACCTCTTACAGAACGATGGCTTCCCGAATTAGGTCCCAAGGATATATCTTTTTCTTTAAAAATTGTAATTGGCTCTTTTTTATTATAGGGGTGGTCGGTTTTGCTTCGGATTACTTATTTCTTTATTTTTAGTTTTCTTTACCGCCGACGAACTGATATAAACTCCCAATAAAATAATAGCGATGGCTACCGGTTGATCCCAGTATAGTTTATCCATCTTGAAAAGTATAGCCAATATTGTAACAAAGACCGGTAGTATATCCTGATACATTGATACTAATTGCTGACCAATAAACTTGATGGCTTTAGGCATTAGTAAAAAAGATAAAAACGACGGAAATAGTATAATACATGTCAATATTAATATTGCTTCAGCACTCGGATGATGAATCAGCTGTGCATGAGGTAAAAATATTACGCCTAATGGTATAGCTATTAAAGAGGCGGCTAAGAAAACCCATCGAAGCAATGAAATGGGGTTATATTTCTTTGAACATTGACGTAACGAAAAAAGATAATAAGCATATGCTACTGAGCTAATGACTGCAAATAGATTACCTACAATATCCCGTCCGCTACCACCTCCGGTTTTACCAACCACTATAAGAAAAACGGCACCACCAATTGACAAAAATAGTCCGAAAGCATTTTGCATACTAATTTTTACCTTATCAACTATTATTGTTATAATTACTACCAACACCGGTGGTGTAGTCATAATGACGGATACATCTACAGCCGAACTATACTGCAATGCCATATTAAAAAAGAGAATAAACGGAAAAAGTCCGAAAATACCACTAAAAAAGAGTGTTTTGTAATCGCTCTTATCAATAGCTGTATTTTTAATAAAAATTGACGACAACCAAAATAAAGCCATTGCAAACGTTATTCGAAAGAAAGTAGCATCGTAACCATTCATCCAACGAGGCATCATATATTTTAGCATGATAAAGTTGGAACTAAAAAATATGGTGCTTACAATCATCAGCAGATGACCTTTTACAAACTCTGTACTTTTCATATAATTATCTTATTAATGTCCTTTCCATAAAGTAAACGCTAGTTGCTAATTTTAGTTCTATTGTATACTTCCTCCATAAATAAGACAGATATAGAAGAACTATTCGGGCTTGTATCATATTTATATTTTTTTGTTTCATAATTTACATTTCTGGTCCATAGACTGATGTTGATAGTAACAAATTTCAGTGTGTATTGTAATCTTTGTTGTTAATTTTGAGTTGATTAAGTCTGTTTTAATGTAAGCTTAATATTAAAACAGCATTATCGCTTTTCGTTGGAAAACACAAATTTTGAATTACTGTTATATGAAACTAAGGTGTATATTATTTTTTTGTTTACTTGGAGTACTAAGTAATAAATTGCAAGCTAAAGACAATTATGGGATAACTTCAGATTATGCATCCGAAGGATATTTCGGTTTAATTGAAAATAGTCTATCTCGAAATATTCTTATTGATAAGGATGATGATACGGGTATTTTATTAGCTGTAGAAAATCTCCGAAATGATTTCAATTCGGTGTGCGGAAATAAGCCGATGTTAATTAATAATCCTGCTTCGGGGAAATTAATTATTATAGGTAGTGTAAATAGTAAATATATCAAAGCTCTTATAAAATCAAAGAAGATAGATCATAATCTGCTTAAAAATAAGAATGAGAAATATATTCTTTCTGTTGTGGAGAATCCATTCGATGGAGTAGATGAGGCTTTAGTAATTGCCGGAAGTGATAAGAGAGGAACAATCTACGGAGTCTATGAATTATCAGAACAGATAGGTGTTTCACCATGGTATGATTGGGCTGATGTTCCTATTGAAAAAAGAGATAATCTGGCAATAAAAAAGGGTATTTATACAGCCGGCGAACCTGCCGTAAAATATAGAGGGATTTTTCTTAACGATGAGGCTCCTTGTCTAACCGGATGGGTTATGCATACTTATGGTACCGATTATGGAGATCATAGATTTTATGGCAGGGTTTTCGAACTTATATTAAGATTGCGTGGTAATTTTTTATGGCCGGCAATGTGGGGCTGGGCTTTTTATGGCGACGATCCGTTAAATAGTAAGCTTGCAAATGATATGGGGATAGTTATTAGTACCTCTCATCATGAACCGATGGCACGCAATCATCAAGAATGGGCAAGAAATAGAAATGAATACGGTAAATGGAATTATGCTTCTAATCAAAAAACAATTGACAGCTTTTTTATTGATGGTATAAAAAGGGTGAAAGATACCGAGGATGTAATAACCATAGGGATGAGGGGAGACGGTGACGAGGCAATGAGTGAGGAGGCTGATGTCAAGTTGTTGGAGAAAGTGATTAAGAATCAGCGTAAGATAATAGAAAAATATACAGGCAAAGCTGCTAATAAAACGCCTCAGGTATGGGCTCTTTATAAAGAGGTTCTTGATTATTATGATAAGGGTTTACGTGTGCCGGATGATGTTATAATGTTGCTTTGTGATGATAACTGGGGGAATGTAAGACGTCTACCTAATGAAAAAGAGCGAAAACATCCCGGTGGTTGGGGTATGTATTATCATGTGGATTATGTGGGTGCTCCAAGAAATTCAAAATGGCTAAATGTAACTCCTATTCAAAATATGTGGGAGCAGTTGCAGCTGACTTATGATTATGGTGTGGATAAACTTTGGGTTCTTAATGTAGGTGACCTGAAACCGATGGAATATCCAATCTCTTTGTTTTTGGATATGGCTTGGAATCCTACAAAATATACAGCATCAACGTTACTGAATCATACAAGTTTATTTTGTGCTCAGCAATTCGGACAGGATAATGCTGAAGAAGCAAAGCGAATCTTAAATCTATATTGTAAGTATGCGGGAAGAGTTACAGCAGAGATGCTTGACAAGAATACTTATAATATTAATACAGGTGAGTGGAAACAGGTTACCGATGAATTTATAAAGTTAGAGGCTGAAGCTCTCAGACAATTTATAGC
>CAMTOS010000214.1 GCA_947074195.1 uncultured Bacteroides sp. | reverse complement strand
TCGGCAAAATGACGGACCAGCAAAGGAATATCTTCACGGCGTTCCCGTAAAGCTGGCAAATGAACCGTAATCAGGTTGATGCGATAGAATAAATCTTCACGGAAAGAACGATCACGAACCATAAGTGGTAAATCGGCATTGGTTGCACTCACCACACGGATATCGACTTTACGCGGACGACTATCCCCCAAGACTTCAAAAGTTTGTTCCTGTAATACACGCAAAAGTTTCACCTGACAACTCAAATCAAGATCCCCTATTTCATCGAGAAAGATTGTCCCCTTGTCTGCCAGTTCAAAACGACCCGTACGATCGGCCCCTGCATCTGTAAAAGCACCTTTCTTATGGCCGAACATTTCACTTTCGAAAAGAGACTGAGATATACCTCCTAAATTGACTTTTACAAAAGGCTTTTTAGCTCTCGGGCTATTTTTATGAATAGCCTCAGCTATCAACTCCTTACCTGTGCCACTTTCACCGGTTACCAGCACAGAAGCATTTGTTTTGGCTATTCGCTTAATGGTAGTCAGAAGATCCATTAATGGTTTACTCTTACCAATGATATGGCTACGGTCAAAATCATCTTCATCAGGAATATTGCTCTCTTCTTTCTTTGCCTTGCCCGACAATTCCAGCGCCGTTTCAATACGCTGCATCAGTGCCGCATTATTCCAGGGCTTTGTTATGAAATCGAAAGCACCTGCCTGCATCCCTAAAACCGCCAGTTGAATGCTGCCCCAGGCCGTCATCAGAATCACAGGGACATCAGGAATGAACAACTTGACTTGTTTCAACAAAGTCAACCCTTCCTCGCCATTGGTAGAAAGGGTAAAATTCATATCCATCAGAATAAGATCCAGAGATTGCGAGCGAACTACATCCATCGCTTCCTTTGGCCCTGAAACAGCCAATACATCATATTTAGCCCGCTTCAGCATAAAACTCAGTGAAGAGCGGATAGCGCTATCATCATCAATAATTAATATCATAACTTTGCAAAAATAAATATTAATTTATCAATCCTGCTTAATGATTCTCTCAAAATCGGCATTAATAGTAGTATTTGTTGCAAAATCCCATAATGTAAGACTCCTCAACTGATAATAATAAAACCAATAATAAAACAGTTGAGTGATTCTTTTCTGTCGCGCCTCATCCTTAGCCACCTGCGAGTCGTTCAGGTCAAGGGTTGAAATCTTTCCGATCATAAACGTCTCCACATTGGTTTTATATCTTTTCTCAGCAATTTCATCCGCTTTATCGGCCAATTCCAACTGAGATAACTGATTATTGAATTGCTCAACAAGAATAAACAGATTCTGATTAAAATTCATTGTTTCCTGTCGAAGTTTACTCTCCGTTACCTGACGATTACTCTGAGCTACTTTCACTTGTCCCCTACGCTTACCCCAGTCGAGAATAGGAATCTGAAAACCAATCTGCACAATCTGATTATCTTTCAGATGATTATAGGCCTGTCCGAATTCAGAATCGGTGCCGGTATAGCCCACCTGCGCAAATAAAGAGATTTGGCGCATATTGCCTTTCGCTTTTGCCACTTCATAATCGGCCTCTAACTGACGGCGACGAATGTTCTGGGCAAATTTATTATTAGTCAAAGCCTTATCAAGAACCTCCGGATAATCTACCAACATTCCCGGCAATGTATCAGGAACTACCGGAATCAATATTTCCTGATCGCTCAGAGCCAGAAATGAGCGGAGCTGGAACATATTACTTTTCAACGAACTTTCGTTATCAGTAAGAGTCGATTTAGCATTCAGCATATTAAGTTCCAGCTGCAGCAAATCGTTTTCACTGATTTGTCCCATTTCACGTTTAATCTTCGCAATTTCATAAAGCTTATTCGCGTTTTCAAGGTTCTGTTCGGCAATATTCACATTCTCGCGTGCCAGCAGAAGATTGAAAAAGTAGCTGATGGTCGACATTGTTACTTCTTCCGTTGCTGAAAGAAAAGCAGCTTTTGCTTCGGCGTAACGTACCGGCTCAATACGCCTGTCCCATTTTATACTATTTACACCAAGAATAGGCTGATTCAAAGTTAGTGCAACCGGAATTGTCATGAACCGGTTATCTTTTCCATTATCCAACTGACGTAGATAATCAAGAGAGGTATTCAGCGAAATCACCCCACCTGTAAACCAAATATTCTGATTCAAAGAAATCTCACCACTCATATCCAGATAATTGTTTCTAACAAAAGTATATGATCCGTCTTCAAGCTGATAGGAGTTATATTTCTTGTTATAACTTGGGGCAACGGCATCGAAATTAACTTCAGGAAATAAGTTTGCCCTGAAAGTGCGATATTCCCAGTAGGCAGTCTTCAGTTCGTTAAATGCCACCGCCGCATCAACACTTTGCACTCTGGCTATGGTAATGGCCTCATCAAGAGTAATAATACGCTCCTGATCCTGAGCAAACAGTTTAGCAATTAATGTAAAGAGTAAAAATAGTATGATAGCAATTTTCTTCATTTTATTTAAGTTTGCCAAATAAAAGGCAAACCGTGTGCCAGCGATTTATAACACTAACTATCAATAAAATAACAAATGCGTCTACTGTCCGATATCGAACAGTAGACGCATTTGCGAACAGTCAGTATTACTATTTTTATAAATGACTCATCGTCGGTGCCATTCCATATTTCTCTTTATAGATTCGTGAGAAATGCGATAGATTTTTAAAACCAACATCACTAATCACCTCTTTTACTTTACGTTTCTGATTAACAATCATATCATGAGCCAATTCCAGACGTTTTGTAACAATCCACTTTTCCGGAGTCAGATCACTCACCTTCTTGAAATCCCGTTTAAAGGTAGTCAGACTTCTTCCGGTATATTTAGCAAATTCATCCATGCTCAGATCATACATGAAATTCTCATTCATAAAACCCATCAAATCAATTTTCCATGCATCAGCAAAATCAAAAAGTGAAGCATAAACCGCTTTATCCGTATTCAAAACCGTATAAAGTCCTTCCAGCATCTTCATATTCAGCCA
>CAMTOS010000213.1 GCA_947074195.1 uncultured Bacteroides sp. | reverse complement strand
AAAGGCTGAGGTTTTTACAGTGAACAATCCCGATTATCAGCTTAGTCCGATAACCGGGATGACCCGTCAGCACTGGGTAGATGCTGCAGAGTATATTCTTGACGGAGCTTTTAGTTATATACATACGGTTGATGATCCGATGAAGTTTCCGAAACAGATTGAGAAGGCTTATCCTCATCGCGAAGCTCAGGTACCTACAGAAAAATTAGAAGGTCTGTGCCGCACATTGTTTGTAGCTGCCCCGCTTCTGAAAGAGAAACCCGACCTTGTGCTGAATAATATTCCGGTTGCTGAATATTATCGTCATAATCTGCTGAATCTGATCAATCCTGATCACCCTTCTTATATCATTCCACGTGCTGCCAATGGCGGACCAAGCCAGATTCTTGTAGAGTTTGGTGCACTGGCCATATCATTATCTGTCATTCCTGACTTGCTGTGGGAACCTTTAACGCAGACTCAGAAAGACAGACTCGCAGCAACTATGCTGAGTTACGGCGATGGGCCAACGGTTCCGTCGAACTGGCGCTTCTTTAATATTTTCGTCATGAGTTTTCTGAAGAATCAGGGTTATGAAATTAATGAACCTCTGATGAAACAATATTTGCAGGAATGCATTGATGCTTACCGTGGTTGCGGTTGGTACAATGATTCTCCTGCTTACGATTATTATAGTATGTGGGCTTTCCAGATGTATGGACCGGTTTGGGCACAACTTTATGGAAAACAGTACTATCCTGAATACGCCAGTCAGTTTATGAATAACTTAGCTGATATGGTTCCGAATTACCCATATATGTTTAACGAGAAGGGAGAAATGAATATGTGGGGACGAAGTATTCCTTATCGATTTGGTGCTGTTATCCCGTTGGCCCTTACCGGTTATCTGGAGAATTCTGCTGAAGTGAATTATGGCTGGATGCGCCATATTTCATCTTCTACAATGTTACAATTTCTTCAAAATCCCGTCTTTATGGAAGAACGGGTACCTTCACTTGGTTTTTATGGTCCCTTTGCACCGGCTGTACAAGGATATAGCTGCCGCGGAAGTGTCTACTGGATGGGTAAAGCTTTTATGGCTTTACTATTGCCCAAAGATAATTCTTTCTGGACTGCCACCGAGAACAAAGGGCCATGGGAAGGTGAGTTGACCAACGGCCATGTCTATTCTAAATTTCAGCCCGTTTCCAATTTATTGATTACTAACTATCCCAACAGTGGTGCTTCAGAGGTACGTTCCTGGTGCCATGAACGTGTAGAAGATGACTGGCAGGAGTTCCGTAGCAGTGAGAACTATAACAAACTGGCCTACAATACTGAGTTTCCATGGATGGCTGATGGTCGCAACGGAGAAATCTCGATGAACTATGGGGTAGTTAATGATAAGGGTGAATGGGAAGTATTGCGCCTTTATACTTTCAAAGATTTTGAAAACGGAGTTTATCGCCGTGATGCCGAACTGGAAACCAATGCTGATGTTAAGTTTTGTCTGGCCGATATCAATTTGCCTGATGGTATACTACGCGTAGATAAAAGCATCTTGCCTTCACAGACAAATATCGTTTTAGGGCATTATGCTTTACCCGATAATCATGGCCGCATCGAAAAGAAAACAATGAAAGTGGGCGATCATGAAGCCTATATCATCAGCAACGGAGATTATCAGCTGGCTATGATTCCATTATACGGCTGGTCCAGAACAGCCTTTTGCGATGCGGAAGGTTTGCATCCGGTAAGCAATAAATGTTCGCTGATACAGGTGAAAGATAAAGGAAAAGGTGAAGATGTACGCATTACTCTGCAACTTTGGAAAAAAGGTAATGAGCCTTTTACTGCTGAAGAGCTGATGCCTGTAAAACAGATACATATTGCCGATAACAAAGAACTCGTGGAAGTTGAATTTAATGATGCAACCACCAAGACGATACATTTTAATACTAATAATTATACTGTTAATCCATGAAAAAACACATCACACTCTTGCTCTTTTTGGCCTTTTGCCAGGCTTCATTGCTTTGCGCACAGTCTTCAGCTTATTTATTTGCCTATTTTACCGGCGATCGCGGCGATCTGGAAGCAGTTCGTTATGCGGTGAGTCTCGATGGTTTCAACTATAAAACGCTGAACAACAATCAACCGGTGATCGATTCGAAAGCGATAAGTTCTACCGGCGGGGTGCGCGATCCGTTTATTCTTCGCAGCGAAGACGGAAAGACATTCTATATGGTGCTGACCGATATGGTTTCGGCTAATGGCTGGGATTCTAACCGTGGTATGGTGATGCTGAAATCTGATGACCTGATGAACTGGCAGTCGAGTATGGTTCATATTCCTACCCGCTATACCGGGCAAGATGATTTGAAAAGGGTGTGGGCACCGCAGGTAATTTTCGATAAAGAGGCCGGCAAATATATGCTCTACTGGTCTATGCAACATGGCGATGGTCCGGACATCATTTATTATGCCTATGCAAACGATGATTTTACTGATCTCGATGGTGACTACTATCCGCTATTCCTGCCACAAGATGGCAAGCCTTGCATCGATGGCGATATTATCTATAAAGATGGTTTATATCATATGTTCTATAAAACCGAAGGTCATGGCAATGGCATTCGTAAGGCTACTACTGCTTCGCTGACTTCGGGTAAATGGAATGAATCTGCTGAATACAAACAACAAACGACTGAATCAGTTGAAGGATCGGCTGTTTTCCCTTTGATCGGGACAGATAAATATATCCTGATGTATGACATTTACATGAAGGGTAAATATCAGTTCTGTGAAACGACTGACCTGGATAACTTCAAGGTTATTGATCAGGACATCAGCATGGACTTCCACCCACGTCATGGTTGTGTTATCCATATCACACCGGCTGAATTGCAACAACTTATTAATGCTTATGGCATATCAGGCGATTTAACTGTTTCTAAATGATTCGTATATCATTCTTTTTTTTCCTGCTTCTTTGCAACATCTTTTATCTCTCCTCTCAAAAACTTGTTGAGGTAGGCAAGGGCTATGCCGCTACTTCGGTTAACA
>CAMTOS010000212.1 GCA_947074195.1 uncultured Bacteroides sp. | reverse complement strand
CTTCGTAAGCTTAACCGTGTTGTTGAGCATGAGAATACTCCTTCAATTCAAGGGATGATAACTAAAGTGAAACACTTGGTTAAAGTCGTTGAGTAATTATTAGTCGAATAATAAAACAATTACGATATGAATTTAAGTAATTTAAAACCTGCAGAAGGTTCTACTAAAACTAGAAAAAGAATTGGCCGTGGTACGGGATCTGGACTAGGTGGAACTTCAACACGCGGTCATAAAGGTGCGAAATCAAGATCTGGTTACTCTAAAAAAATCGGTTTTGAAGGTGGTCAGATGCCTCTTCAACGTCGTGTGCCTAAATTTGGTTTCAAAAACATTAACCGAGTAGAATACAAAGCAATCAACATCGAAACACTTCAGAAACTAGCAGAATCTAAGAAATTAGAAAAAGTTACTATTAATGATTTTATCGAAGCTGGATTCATTTCATCGAATCAGTTAGTTAAAGTCCTTGGTAACGGAACGCTTACTTTAAAACTTGATGTTGAAGCAAATGCGTTTTCAAAATCTGCTGTAGCCGCTATTGAAGCTGTTGGTGGCTCTGTTATTAAACTCTAATTCGATGAGAAAAGCTATTGAAACACTGAAAAATATATGGAAAATTGAGGATCTGAGACAACGGATCCTTATTACCATATTATTTATTGCGATTTACCGATTTGGTTCTTTTGTTGTATTGCCTGGGATTAATCCTAGTATGTTGGCTAAACTGCACGAACAAACTAGCGACAGTGGTCTCTTGGCTTTAATCAATATGTTCTCTGGAGGCGCGTTCTCTAATGCATCTATTTTTGCATTAGGAATTATGCCTTATATCTCTGCATCGATCGTTATCCAGCTTTTAGGAATGGCAGTGCCTTATTTCCAGAAAATGCAGCGCGAAGGTGAAAGTGGACGCCGTAAATTAAATCAATATACTCGTTATCTGACGATTCTTATTCTTTTAGTTCAGGCACCATCATATTTGTTCAATCTAAAAATGCAGGCTGCAGGCGCTTTGAGCCCTTCGCTTGACTGGACAATGTTTATGGTAACTTCTACTATTATTCTTGCTGCGGGAAGTATGTTTATCCTTTGGGTTGGTGAACGTATCACTGATAATGGTATTGGTAATGGTATCTCTATTATCATTATGATTGGTATTATTGCACGCCTTCCACAGGCTTTAGGTCAGGAATTCGTTTCAAGCCTTTCTCCTGGTGCTGGTGGTCTTATCATGTTGCTCTTTGAAATTGTTGTTATCCTGTTTGTTACTATGGCGGCTATTATGCTTGTTCAGGGTGCAAGAAAGATTCCTGTACAATATGCAAAGAAGATTGTAGGCAACAAGCAAGTTGGTGGTGCTCGTCAATATATCCCTTTGAAAGTGAATGCTGCAAACGTAATGCCTATCATCTTTGCACAGGCTATTATGTTCATTCCTTTGGCAATCATTGGTTATTCTAATGATGCTCAGGCTGGATTTGCACATGCAATCACTGATCCTTATGGATTTTGGTACAACTTTGTATTCGCAGTAATGATTATATTGTTTACCTATTTCTATACAGCGATTACTATCAATCCTAATCAGATGGCTGATGATATGAAGCGTAACAATGGTTTTATTCCTGGTATCAAACCTGGTAAACCAACTGCTGAATATATCGATGCAATTATGTCTCGCATAACTCTTCCAGGTTCATTCTTCTTGGCTATTATTGCAATCATGCCTGCTATCGTACACCAGTTTGGTGTAAAAGGTGAATTCTCTCAATTCTATGGAGGTACATCTTTATTGATTATTGTGGGTGTTGTTCTTGATACACTTCAACAAGTTGAAAGCTATTTGTTAATGAGACACTATGATGGTCTTCTTAGCACTGGCCGTATCAAAGGACGTTCAGGTGTAGCTGCTTATTAATTTTCATTTTAAAAAATGATATTTCTTAAAACTGAAGATGAGATTGAACTGCTTCGTCAAAGTAACCAACTTGTTGGGAAAACTTTAGCTGAAGTTGCAAAACATATCAAACCCGGTGTAACCACAATTGAGTTAGACCGGGTTGCCGAAGAATTCATACGCGACCACGGAGCGATACCGACCTTTAAAGGTTATCCAAACCAAAACGGTCAACCTTTTCCGGGTACATTATGTACATCTATAAACGATGTTGTTGTGCACGGTATTCCAAATAATACAGAACTAAAAGATGGAGATATCGTTTCTATTGATTGTGGTGTATTTATGAATGGATTTTGTGGTGATTCTGCTTATACATTTTGTATAGGTGAAGTTGCTGAAGAAGTAAAGGAATTGCTCAGAACAACAAAAGAATCTCTTTATTTGGGAATTCAGAATGCTGTTCAGGGTAAACGTTTAGGTGATATTGGATTTGCGATACAACAACATTGTGAAGCTAAATCATATGGAGTTGTACGTGAATTTGTCGGACACGGGATTGGCAGAAACATGCATGAGGATCCTCAGGTACCAAATTATGGTCGCAGAGGTTCTGGAACTCTTTTAAAAAGAGGATTATGTATTGCCATCGAACCAATGATAACATTGGGTACAAGACAAGTAACCATGGATAATGACGGATGGACGGTAAGAACCAGAGACAGAAAACCTGCTGCTCATTTTGAGCATACAATTGCTGTCAACTCCGGGAAAGCAGATATTTTATCGACGTTCGATTATATCGAACAAGTATTAGGAAATAATGTAATTTAAATATGGCTAAACAAGCTGCAATAGAACAAGATGGGATGATCGTAGAAGCATTGTCAAACGCAATGTTTCGTGTAGAGTTAGAAAACGGGCATGAGATCACTGCTCATATCTCTGGTAAAATGAGAATGCACTACATTAAAATTTTACCTGGTGATAAAGTAAGAGTCGAAATGTCTCCTTACGACTTATCGAAAGGAAGAATCGTATTTAGATATAAATAAAATTAAGATATGAAAGTAAGAGCTTCTTTAAAAAAACGTACGCCAGAATGCAAAATCGTAAGACGTAATGGCCGTTTGTATGTTATTAACAAGAAAAATCCTAAGT
>CAMTOS010000211.1 GCA_947074195.1 uncultured Bacteroides sp. | reverse complement strand
ATATATCGGACCCTAACGAGGTGGTTTCTATCCATCAGCAAGTACGTGTAAAGGTAATGAGTATCGATATGGAACGTAAACGTATTCAGCTCAGTATGAAGGGGATACCGCAGGATTAGATTCTGCATTCTTTCAAGTGCCGGTTCCAAAGGCTTGAGACTGTAGTCCCAATACAATGAGACTGTGGTTCCAAACCTTTGGAACTACACTGCCAAAGGCTTGGCAACTTTTTGCCAATGTAATGGCAATTCCTTGCCAAAGGGATGGCAAAACGTTGCCAGGCCTTTGGCAAAAAGCCGGATATAAGAAGATAGATTTTGCAGAATTATACGCGATAAGCAGAAATAGCTCCCCGAGTTGTTTCTGCTTTTTTATTTTCGTAGAAATAAAGAATAGTCCAGGCTATGCCAAAGATGGTTAGCATGGTGCAAACCAGCGAACCTTCGAAGCCGAACAATCCGCCGTTTATAATATTGTTGTAGGGATAAATACTATCGACAATAGCGTCTTCGCGTGGGAAACCGCTTACGGGGAATCCCAGAATATATCCCATAATCCAGTTCCAGAAAAGATGCATAGATATGGGATACCAGAGGTTACGGGTGTAAACATAAGAGGCGCCAAACAATATGCCGATGAGGAATAAGTTGAAAAATGGAAGAAATGACATGTTGGGGTTGCGCAAATGCAATAATGCGAAAAGAAAGGCTGAAATGACTAAAGAAGCATATCGGTTTATAGTGGTATTCAGCAACCGGCGCAAGATGTATCCCCTGCAAATAGCTTCCTCTGCCACTGCAGTCAGCGCACAGCTGATAAAACCGATAATCAGTCCGCCAACAGGAAATTCAAAATTGATAATCTCCAGATTATCACTGAATAAACAAACCAGGAATCCACATACCATCACGAACGCAGCCAGGACAAAGCCCATCAGAACATCTCTGCTTCTGCCGCGCCAGCTAAATCCAAGAACTATCCATGGCTTCTTATCGAAAAAAGTCATCATTACAGAGATCGTGACGAAAGTTATCACCACTTTAAAAGTAAAAATAAAAACATTACTCAACACCACCGAAGGGAAAGCATCGAGAATTTCACTGATACAAAAGATGTAAACATAAGGTAAAAACCAGTATAAAGCCAGACAAAGTGCTATGCAAAACACAGTGGCCGGGATGGTGTTCATTCCTTTTAAGATGCGCATTCTTCTAACTTTTTCTTTTTAGCGTAATACAAACCAAGCAATACAGTAAATCCTATCATAAATGCACTGCAAAGCAAAGAACCTTCGAGACCAAAACTACCCCCGTTAAAAAGGTTGTTTTCAGTCCGGTCGAGTCCGAACAATGATGGAAACAGCTCCTGACCGCTTACTTCAAAACCAAATACGGGGCCTTGAAACCAGTTCCAGAACAAATGCAAAGAGATAGGAAACCATAAGTTTCGGGTATAAATATAAGATATTCCGAGAAGCATACCGGCCAGTATCAGATTAATAAAGGGAACTAATCCGAAATTTGGATTGATGGCATGCATAGCGGCAAATATGACAGCGGAGATAAGTAGCGACAGAAATGGATTAAGCTTTGTATCGAGCATACGACCAAGAATATAGCCACGACACATTACTTCTTCGGCAAAAGCTACCATGATAAATACGATGAAACTAAGGATTAGTGAAGGGATCTCAAAATCTACCGAATAGATATCGACACTACCCGATACGATAAGAATCAGAAAGCATAAACCAATAATGGATAAGGCAACGATTAACCCCAGAATAAGATCGTCTTTGCGCCCTTTCAGTGAGAAGCCCAGGTAAGAGAAAGATTTGCCGTCGATAAATCTTAATACAAACCAGGCTGCAAAGAACGATGCGCCAAGCATAGCTATCTGATTGGAGAAGGTTTCTGCTAATTGAATTGCATTCGGTGATACGCCGGTCATTTCTAAACCTAAAGGTATCATTAGCAATAGTCCGGCCGGAATCATACCCACAAAAAATACAAGGATATAAATAAGTATTCCCCAGACTGCTGCTATTTTATGTGTTTTTATTTCTGTTGTTTCTTCGATTTCCATTTGATTGTTGATTTTAAATGTGTGAATATTCGTTTTACCTTAATAAGTTGCCTGTAAATTATACAGTTTGATAGTTTATAACGCGATGCTTGTTTTGTCTGTAATCACTTAAATAAAGTGTTAATATATCATTTGCCTGCAAAAATAAAGTTTTAAAAAATAAAAACATCTCTTTAATCTCTTTTTATTTAGCGTATATTTGCTAGGAACAACTAAATGAACAATGAGGACAACAAAATTATTCATCTTATTTCTTTTCATTACCGCATTGAGCATCAATGCACAGACCGTAAAGAAGACAATTCATGTAGAGAAAGCCGGTACGCTGGTAAGTGTTTTAACTGAAGCCGAAGCCAATGAAATTACCCATCTGACATTAACGGGTAACATCAATGCCATCGATTTTAAACATCTTCGCGATGAGTTTGTAAAACTTCAGGTACTCGATCTTTCGAAAGTGAATATCCGTGCATATACGGGTAAGGCGGGAACTCATCCCGATAAATTATATGTTTATATGGCAGGAAATATTCCGCCGTATGCTTTCTTTAAATATGTAAATGGTGTACCTGCCGGCAAGAAAACCCTTCAGGCGATTATACTTCCTGATAAAGTGCGCAATATCGAAGATAAGGCTTTCTTTGATTGCAATGCACTGGAAATCTGCCAGATTAATAAAAATACACCTCCAAACCTGTTGCCTGAGGCACTGAACGATACACTGACTGCTGTTTTCCTGCCTAATGGTGGCAGCGATAAATATCGCCAGAAAGTCCGTTGGGAGAATTTTGTGTTTATCGATAGCGAACCAACTATTGCGACCATTAATATCGGTACTGACAGTTCCCTGGAAAGTGAAATCCAGAAGATGGGTCTTCACCCAAAAAACATCAATTTCCTGACACTGAAAGGAAAACTCGATTCAGATGATTTTAAACTGATTCGCGACTATATGCCTAATCTGGTTGTGGTAAATATGGAAG
>CAMTOS010000210.1 GCA_947074195.1 uncultured Bacteroides sp. | reverse complement strand
AAATACCTTTTTCAAAACCTTCGTTAGCAGGATTCATTTCATCCTGGAACAATTGCTCGTAAGAAGGATTGTGTACGATTTCAAAGTCGCCTACAATTCCGTACTTGCTTAAATCTAAATTTGCCATTTACGTTTGATTTAATTAAATTGATATTCTAGTTCTTATCTCTTTTTTTCTGGCTCCTTAGAAGGAAAACATGTTTACATCTTACGATGTGTTTTATAACATGCCCTTGTAAATCCGGTACAAAAATAGTAATTTCTAAAGAAACGAAAGACCTATTAAGGAAATAATTCCCCAATATAAAAACTTTTATAAATCGCTAACAAAAACTGTAATCTGTATGTTACAATTTAAAAGATTATCTTTTACTTTGTATTGGTTAACGGATAATTAATCAAATAAATATAAAATGAAAGTTATAGATTTTAGCAAAGAGAATTCTATACTCAATCAGTTTGTTTCGGAGGTCAGAAACGTGGAAGTTCAGCACGATAGTTTGCGTTTCAGACGCAATCTTGAGCGCATCGGCGAAGTGATGGCTTATGAAATGAGCAAAGTATTGAAGTATTCGGTTCGCGACATCCAGACTCCACTGGGAATTGCCAAAGTAAGTTTACCTGACAACCAGATTGTTCTGAGCACCATCCTTCGTGCCGGATTACCCTACCATCAGGGCTTTCTGAACTACTTCGACAAAGCCGAAAACGCTTTCGTATCGGCCTATAGAAAGTATACAGCAGATGATCATTTCGACATCCACATTGAGTACATTGCCTCTCCCCCTATTGGCGGAAAAACACTCTTTATTATCGATCCGATGCTGGCCACCGGAGGTAGTATGGAGCTGAGTTACAAGGCTATGCTGACTAAAGGTGAACCTGCCGAAATTCACATTGCTGCAGTGATTGCCAGCGAGGCTGCCATTGAGCATATCAAGAAAACTTTCCCGGCCGATAAGACCACTATTTGGTGTGGTGCAATTGACCCGGAAATTAACGCTCATTCATATATCATACCGGGATTGGGCGATGCAGGAGATCTTGCATACGGCGATAAGGAATAAAATCTGACACCGAAGATATAATAAAAGCCGCTTTTACTTGTCAAAAAGATAAGTAAAGGTGGCTTATTTGTTTATATATAGACAAACCAACTTACAAAATAATATAATCTATAGTGAATTTTAAATAAATATTAGCGGCTATATATCTTAAAAAGAGTGCTTTCCTGATAAGCCAGCGGATTGTTATGCACAAAAAACACAATACCGGCTGTGGGCGAATAGATGGTCTTCTTCACCGACCCATCGAGTGCATCGGTAATGACACCAAGCTTCTCGCCGAACTTCACTTCATCGCCTGAGGCAACATGCGAATAGAACAAACCACCCACTTCGGCTTTAAGAGTTATTAGTTCTTTTTCATCAATCACATCAGAATAGTAAGCTGCGTGACTGTCTTTATATTGCACAGCTCCAATCTTACCCATAAATCGTAGGATAGACCGCTGCAGCATGCGTGTATCTTCTTTCACGATTTCGTGTCGGCGGCCGGCATAAATGGAGAAAGCTTTTGTTTCCCAGATCTGCCAGTTATAATTAAGCAGCGTTGTATCGTAGGGAGTCGGTTTGCGCAGGCAGATATAAGGCAAACCAAACATACGCGCCGATTCGATATCTTCATAACCGGTACTCATCATTCTTACGTGCGGAATGAAATCGCCGGGAATATAGAAACTGGCCAGTTGAATGCCGTATTCATAGCCTTTTATCGCTTCGAAAATGGCTGCGGCAATGCGTTGAGTGGTTTCTCCTTTGTCATATCCCGGAAACATGCGATTGATGTCGGTATTGTCGAGCGACCAAAAGCGCTTACCTATATTTAAAGAATAGTGATTGGCGGTGGGGATAATCAGAAATTCGTATCCGGGAGTGAGCAACAAGTTATCTTCTAAATGTTTAAAGCGATCGACAAGTTGCGAGGCTACGAACTGCTGCTGTATTTCATCGCCACGCATTGCCCCGATAATGGCAACTGACTTTTTGCCTTCTCCAAACCGGTAAGCAGTGATTTTGAATTCATCGCGATAAGGCGATTTCATCGAATATATGATTTCCTTTTTCATGATGGATTAATGGGTGATGTGAATGCGGGCAATCAGTGAACCTTCGTAGACCACCGGATAGGCGCGAAGTGTGAAGAGCAGACCATCTACCGGACTGATTACCGACGAGAGAACTTCTCCAGTGAGAGGTGAAACAATCTGGCCGATCTCCTCACCTTTTACCACATTATTATTGTATTTTACATTGGTGATAAAGATGCCCGAAACATCGGAATTGATGAAACAAACATGATCCCCTTGTGAAACGAGAGGTTCTGTATGCTCGATGCTTATCGTTTTACCCCACATGCCCATCTTATGCATCAGGTTGAAAATACCGTTAGTAAGTTGCTCGCCCAGTTTGTTGTTAATGCGCATCCCTACTCCCATTTCGACCACCACACATTTGGTGCCTATGGAGTTTAGCGAGTGCGCCAGAGTCGATTCGAGAACTGTAGCAGCTTCGTGTATCCAGATGAAATCGAGATTAAGCAGACGTGCATAAGGTAAAAGCGCTTCGGAACAGTTCACATTGATTCGGGCCTGGGGTATTTCGCGCAGAAAGATATTGCTGGAATGAATGTCAATCACCAGATCGGCTCCGGCAAGATCCTGAACGATATGATATGCCACATACTCTACCATCGAACCGTTCTCATCGCCGGGGAAGATGCGGTTCATATCGATGTCGAAGTTGGGAATGCCGCGTGTCACTGTATCAATACCCAGGGGATTGAGCGCCGGATAGATATCAATTTGCCCGTTGAACGATTTCAGATGTTGTCGGATGATTTGATTGACTTTATAGCAAACATACTGCCCTTCGAGTTCGTCGCCATGTGTACCGGTGACGATACAGATGCGCTTTTCCCCTTTTCCGTGGCGAATAGTATGTTTACGGATAACCAGTTTCTCATCAACTGCCAGGGCTGTAGATACGACTTCTTTTATCATGATAAAATGCCTTTCTCGTTTTTATTGATGGTT
>CAMTOS010000209.1 GCA_947074195.1 uncultured Bacteroides sp. | reverse complement strand
CTTTTGCAGGAAATCATTGAAAAAGCAAACGGTTGTCCTGTCATTGCACCCGTACATACTTATGTTCGCGAAGCCATCATGAAGTGCGACCTGCCTGCCGACAGCATTAAATTATTGCCTGCACAAAGCTACCTGGCATTTGCCTACCTCATGAATCACGCAAAAGGAGTGATTACTGATTCGGGCAATATTGCAGAAGAGACCACCTTCCTTGGTGTACCATGTATTTCACTGAGCGATTATGCCGAACATCCTGAAACTTATAAGATGGGAACAAATGAGCTTGTGGGTGAATCGACTGAAAAACTTGGAGATGCTTTGACGAAACTTATGGATGGCAACTGGAAAAAAGGCGAACTGCCTGAGCGTTGGGATGGCCGTACTGCCGAACGTATCATTCAGATTTTGCTAAGCGAAGAATAAACAGATACAATTATTATATTCATCTTTAAACACCTGTTCGCGTATGAGAAACTTAAATCAATGGTTCGATTTATCGAAAGAATGGTTTGGAGAAAATTTAAATTTATTGCTGCCAAAAATCAAGGCCTATGCCCGTAAAGGCGGACGCATGGCTGCCAAACCTTTATTGCAACTCTATTTTGTATTAAAGGAAGACAGCACACCACGTTCCGAAAAAGCATGGATTATAGCTGCCCTTGCCTATATTTTTATTCCGCTCGACCTGATTCCGTTCCGCAAGTTCGGTTTACTGGGCTGGCTCGATGAAAGTATTGCCATCAGCTTTGCCTGCAAAAAGGTGAAAAAGCACATCACACCGAAAATTAACTTCATGGTGGAGTGTCAGCTCGATCAGTGGTTCTCGGATAACAGCGTACAGATTATCTATTAAGAAAATACAATAAGTATACCATAAAAGGCTTTGTAATTTGCTCTTCGGAGTACATTTACAAAGCCTTTTTTCTTTGTCTTTTTTTCGTTTGTTGCCAAAGGCTTTGCAGTTTATTGCCAATGGGTTGGCAAGATATTGCAAAGCCTTTGGCAAAACATTGTCAAGCCTTTGGCAATAAATAAACCATGGTCACCGTGCTTTTTTAACACAGTTACATGAACAATTAATGCATTATGCCCAACTTTTTAGGCAAAATTGTTGAAAAATAAAAAAAGAAGTCATAGCTTTGTATTACCTTATTACTAATCTATTACTCACAGACTGAAAAACCTTATAATAATGAAATCGATTTATCGCTATATTCTATTTATGTCATTCACAGCTTTATTATGTACGGCTTGTGCAACACGTGATGAATATGTCACTAATTCAGAAAATTTAAATTCGAGAATGTTTATGGGTATTTTTATAATTATTGCTACGGCTATCTTTTCACTTATACTTTTTTACAGAAACTATAAACAAAAGACTATTCAGATGGAGTTGCTGGAATACAACTCTGGAAGAAGAAAATATCATTTAGAAGAGAAGCGCAATAACATCGAACTAATGCTGGCCGATAAAACGCACGAGATAAAAACGTTGAAAGAAGAGATCGGCAGAATTAAAAATAATCAGTCGCAGAAGCAACAGCTCAGACAGAAACTTAGTCTTATCAGCAACGAAAGAGAGGCATTGATCAGACAAATCAATAAATATCTGGATACAAAAAACAGTGCCTGATACTTTGCTTTCAGCATCAGGCTATCTTCATAAAATCAATCAGGCTTTTACCGGTTTGGGAATCGCAGGCTTTTCCTTCTGAGAAATCAGGCAGAAATAGCCCAGTTTATAGAACGCAAACAGGTGGAGCGATGGATTTTTACTTTTCAGCTGCCTCACTATTAACGGATGAAATTGCTTAAACATCAGCGCCACGAACGATTGCAGTTTCATATCACTCACCTTCCTGTGCCATCTCAGCAGTTTCACATAGGGTTGCAATTCTTCTTCGTTGCCTACCAGATTGCGCACGGCACGTTCTATTTTGCGAAGATAACATTCGCAGTTCTCTCCTACTTTATGGTATACTTCATTGTCAATATGAAGAATATCTACTCCGGCTTTTTCCAGACGCATCCCGAAATGGGTATCTTCATAACCCAGATGAAAAGTTTCGTCGAACTTCACTTTATCGAAACTCTCTTTGTCAATCATAAAATTCATGCTGATAAAAGAGTGGTAAGGATTTTTGCTTCGCTCACTGAAAGACTGCTCTTCTACTTTCGATCCATATTTATAGCGCAACACTGCATCTTCCGGTACGGGCAATCCTTTGTAAGTAAATCCGCCGCAAACAACAGTATTGGGCGATGCACACTCCACATACTTCTTTAAAAAATCATCTTTTACTGGAAAAATGTCGGTATCAAGATAGATCAGATAGGGATATTTTGCCTGTTCGGCCAGGTAATTCCGGATACAGGCCGGACCCGCATTCTCATCTTTCTGCAGGTAGCGGCAACCTTCCCATTGTTCTATTTGTTTATTTATTTTCCTGTATCTTTCCAGCGAAGCATCATCGGCAAGCAGGATCTCAAAGTTAACGTTCAGGGATTTTGCCTGATGATATAAGGTTTCTACCAGATGGAGAGTGTCAGTATTATAACAAGGTATTAATATGGAGAGCATAGATTTTCTGTTTTATATCGGACAAATGTAACACAAAAAAAGAGAATAAGCGTTAACCTATAATTCGTTTTTTGTTAACTTTGCCCTTCTATTTACATAACTGAATGAGACAACCCTATATAAAATTCTTTCTGTTACTAACTATTCTTTTGCTTTCGGTAACAGATGCATTTGCACAACTCAGAGGAGTCATAACGGATTCATTGACACATGAACCTTTGATGTATATATCTGTATATTACGAAGGTAAGGGTGTTGGAGGTGTATCGAATGAAAAAGGTGAATACAAAATTGAAACACGAAAAGGCTGGAATGAAGTCACTTTCTCGGCCATTGGTTATAAAACAAAAGTCGTAAAAATCACTCCCGATCAGAAAACTCTTAACGTACAATTAGCTTCAGATGACGTAATGCTCAGCGAAGTAGTTGTTAAACCCAAAAAGGAGCGTTATACCCGTAAAAACAATCCGGCAGTAGACTTGATGCGTCTTGTTATCGAGAATAAGAAGAAGCAGGAT
>CAMTOS010000208.1 GCA_947074195.1 uncultured Bacteroides sp. | reverse complement strand
CTATTCAACATTCTTCCCATTCTCAAGTGCCCAGCTCACCAATGAATCGAGTATAGGCATAAAGCTTCTGCCTTTATCGGTCAGTTCATATTCTACGCGGGGTGGTACTTCGGCAAAGACATTGCGTTTTATCATGCCATCATCTTCAAGACTGCGAAGTGTAACGGATAACATTCGTTGCGATACATCGCCTATGGTTTTAAGGATTTCACCAAATCGCATGGTGCCATTGGCATTAAGAGTGGCCAAAACCAGCGTGGCCCATTTACTATTGATACGAACGAGTAGGTCGCGAACGGGGCAAAAGCCTATATGTGTGAATGTTTTCATTCTTTTAACTTTTCATAATCTGTTGATTCTGACTAATAGTTATCTCCGTGTAACTAACAAACAAGCTCGTAACTTATTGTTTATCAATAATAAAATGGCTTGCTTTGCATTGTAGTTACAAACTTACTAAAAATAACTAATAGTATGAGTACAAATTCAGAACAATTAAAAGAATTGCATGCAGGAAGTCATTATAAGCATGCTACCGTAGGTAATCCTAACGAAGTAACGACTAAACATTTTACGAGAGATGTTATGGGTATTACAGGTGCTGAAATTTCCTTTGGCGTGCTGGAACCGGGACAGGCTGTGCCTTTCTTTCATAAGCATCAACAAAATGAAGAGATCTATATTATCCTTACCGGCAAAGGAAGTTTTCAGGTAGATAATGATTTGTTTCCGGTAGAAGCGGGTTCGCTGGTACGTGTTTCGGCAGAAGGCATTCGTTCATTAAAATGTATTTCGGAAGACAGTTTGCGTTATATCTGCATTCAGGTTAAAGCTGATAGTCTGGAACAATGCACTATGACTGATGGTGTTATTGTGGAACATAAGGCGCTTTGGTGATTATGATTCTCTTTCCGTAATCGGGGTAAAAACCTCAGTAATCTGTATAATGGTTTCTTTTTCGTCATGAACTACTTTTGCTATGTAAATTAAAACATGGAAAAAGAGATGAAAAAGAAACTGTTTTTAATGGCATTGGCTCTTATTGGCTTTGCCGGCAATGTATTTAGCCAGGATTATACTTATCCACTGAGTGATAAAGTGGATCATAAAAAGGTATCGTTTAAAAACCGTTATGGCATTACGCTGGTGGGCGATATGTATGTGCCCAAAGGACAGGCAGGCGAGAAGCTTCCGGCGATTGCGGTGAGTGGCCCTTTCGGGGCTGTGAAAGAACAGACTTCGGGTTTATATGCACAGGAAATGGCTGAACGTGGTTTTCTGACGATTGCCTTCGATCCATCGTATACTGGCGAAAGTGGTGGTGAACCTCGTTATGTGGCTTCACCGGATATTAATACAGAAGATTTCAGTGCTGCTGTTGACTATCTGACTACACTGGATAATGTGGACCCTGAACGTATCGGTATTATTGGTATCTGCGGATGGGGCGGTATGGCGCTGAACGCTGCTGCCATGGATACGCGTATTAAAGGAACGGCCACAGTTACTATGTATGACATGAGTCGTGTAAATGCAAATGGTTATAACGATTCGATGAGTGCCGATGACCGTTATGAATTGCGCAAACAGCTGAATGCACAGCGCACAATTGATGCAAAGAACGGTGCATATGCACGTGCTGGCGGTGTGGTTGATCCGCTTCCTGCTGATGCACCGCAATTTTTGAAAGATTATTATGATTATTATAAAACGCCGCGTGGCTATCATCCACGTTCGCTGAACTCTAATGATGGCTGGAACACGACTTCGTCTTTATCGTTTATGAATATGCCTTTGCTGGCTTATAGTGATGAAATTCGCAGTGCTGTATTGATGATTCATGGCGAAAATGCTCATTCACGTTATTTTAGTGAGGATGCTTTCAGGAAGCTGAAAGGTGATAATAAGGAGCTTCTGATTATTGATGGCGCAAGCCATGTGGACCTTTACGATAACCAGGCGGGTGTTATTCCTTATGATAAGTTGGTGGAGTTCTTTAATAAGAACTAATCGTTATAAATAGTAAATTTAGGAACAGATAATTGACTAAAACTGGATTATCTATTCCTAAATTTACTATTTTTGCATGAAACCAAAAGCTGTTGATTATGAATCTATCTGAGATTGGCAATATTCCTATTGATTTCTCTATTTTAAAATCGATCTATCATGAGCATAAATCGATATCTAATAAGGTTTGTGATTTAGAGAAATCGGGAAAAATTATCAGACTTAAAAAGGGGATGTTTATTGTATCTCCATCGGAAAGCGGAAAGTTGATTTCAATGGAACTTATTGCAAATCATCTTTATGGACCATCTTATGTTTCAATGGAAACTGCGTTGCGATTTTATGGCCTTATTCCTGAAAGTGTTTATTCGGTTCAATCTATGACCACGAAACATTATAAGGCTTTTGAAAATACGCTTGGCCGGTTTGAATATACTCAATGCTCAAAACAATATTTCCCGATTGGAATTAAACAGTTTGTTAATGACAGTTTTTCTTTTCTTATTGCTTCTCCGGAAAAAGCATTGTGCGACTTGATAGCTTATACTCCCAATTTAAATCTACGTTTTCAAAAGGAAATCCTGATTTATCTGGAAGAAAATCTGCGATTGGATATGGATGCTTTTTATCAAATGGATAACTCCGTTTTTAAACAGTGTTCTGAAGCTGGCAAGAAAAAAAATATTATTAATAATATCTTAAAGATCAAGCAGAAATATGAATGATATATTTGAACAAATGCTTTCTAAATATCAGATAATTACTGATAATGACCGAAAGAATGCCATCTATGAGATAATGCAACAAATTACTCTGGCGGGATTATATCGGGGTGGTTTCTTCAAAAAGGCAGCTTTTTATGGGGGTACATGTCTTCGTATTTTTCATAAACTTGATAGATTTTCAGAGGATATGGATTTCTCATTATTGGCTCCTGATGAATCTTTTAAACTTGAAGATTATTTTTCTGCCATAATTGAAGAATTCAATATTCTTGGACGGGATGTGGTTATAATCAAAAAGGAAAAGAAGAATTTTAGTAAAGTTGAATCGGCTTTCCAGATCGGAAGAGCGTCGTGTAGGGAAAGAGTGTTAAGATTAGTGTAG
>CAMTOS010000207.1 GCA_947074195.1 uncultured Bacteroides sp. | reverse complement strand
TGATTCTGGGGGGCGTGTGGTCGCAAGTTCGAATCTTGTCATCCCGACTACTGAGTATCAAGCACTTACAGTTTATTCTGTAGGTGCTTTTTTTATGCCCGTGACGGATTCGTGACGGATTTGATGGAGAAAAATGCAATTCTCCGTATTGAATTTCGCTATCTTTTATTCACTTCTATTGCCATTTATTCAGACCAAAACTGTTATAGAAAGAGTGTAAACAGATGGTAAAACATATAATAGATCAAGTCTTTTTAACCTATAACTCTTTATATTTTAACCTATAAACTTCTTCCTTCTATTCTCTCCATTTGTTTAAATAGTATATATTTAGCTGATTCTTAACACCTAAAGAGTTAATTAAAGCATTCCGACTTCAACAAAACCTAAAAGAATTTTCATAATAGATACTTCACATATTAATATGCTAATTTTGAGGTAATAAATCATTCTATTATTATACGAAAAATAGAGTATTACAAATTATGAAAACAAAAATCACATTAGTATTTGCATTAGTATTTTGTTCATTATTTTCACTTCAAGCACAAACACCTGCATTTCCGGGAGCCGAAGGATTCGGCCGATACACCACGGGTGGCAGAGGAGGTGAAGTATATCATGTTACAAATCTGAACGATAGTGGTCCTGGTTCGTTGCGTCATGCCGTGAGCAAAAGCGACCGTATCATTGTATTCGATGTATCGGGTACAATTTCCTTAGAAAGTTCATTGCATATCAACAAACCTAATATCACCATTGCCGGACAAACGGCACCGGGCGATGGCATCTGCATCAAAGATAATGAGGTTAGGGTGAATGCTGATAATGTTATTATACGCTTCATTCGCTTCCGCATGGGCGATGAACGAAAATCTGAGGATGATGCCTTGTGGGGCAGAAATCAAAATAATGTCATTATAGATCATTGCACAATGAGCTGGAGCACCGATGAGTGTTCTTCGTTTTATGGCAATAAGAACTTCACCATGCAGTGGTGTTTAATCAGCGAAAGTCTTACCAATTCTGTTCATGGCAAAGGATTACATGGTTATGGTGCGATCTGGGGTGGCGAAGGCGCATCTTTCCATCACAACCTAATGGCTCATCACTATAGCCGCACACCACGTATGTGTGGTAGTCGCTACACCGGAAGACCAGATGATGAATTGGTTGATATGCGTAATAATGTATTATACAACTGGGGCCCTGCCAATGGTTCATATGCGGCAGAGGGTGGTAATTACAATATCATCGGTAACTATTACAAACCCGGACCATCGACATCGACAAAAGATTATCTGACTTATCGCATCTTCGAACCTAATGCCGATGATGGTACTAATAAGAATGTAAAAGGTACATGGGGACGTTTCTTCGTGAGTCAGAATTATTTTGATGATAGTTGCAGACGACTTCCTGCAAAGGTAAAACCATTCATTGCTGCTACCAATCTGGACAACTGGATGGGGGTTAACCCTATGACCAAACATGGTCCGTTGCCCGGCGGTACTAAAGAAGGCCTGAAGAGTAACACCGAGTTTGAGGTAGAAGTACCAACTACACATACCGCTGCTATGGCCTATGAGAAAGTATTGGCTCATGTGGGTGCCAGCTATAAAAGAGATATTATTGACGAGCGCGTTATAAACGATGTGAAGAAAGGTATTGCTACTAAAAAAGGTTCAAGAGGTAGCAAAAACGGACTTATCGATACACAGACTGATGCTGAAGGCTATATCGAATACAAAACGGAAGCTAAACCGGTAGACAGCAACAATGACGGTATATCCGATGAATGGGCAGCACTATATTTGCCTGCCGATAAAACTTATCGCGATATAGATGCCGAAACAGGTTACTCATATCTGGAACTCTACATCAATAGTCTTGTTGACCATATCATGCAAGCCGGTGTACAAGATGCCGTATATTCACCAAGTTTAAACGACTTTGGTTTGAAAGGTACAGCTAAATAACAGAAGTATATTGTTATATCATATAGAATCGGGCTTTAACGTTGTGTTAAGGCCCGATTTTTTTTGTTGACTCTATCTAATTGATAACTGCATTTTATATACGAATAACTCATCAGATTTATCCATATTTACCGGAAAGATATAAATGAATCCAGACATTATTTTGTCATTCTCAAGCACTGCGAGCCATCTGGAGTGAAGATGAATTTGGTCATCTTTTCCTGACGCGTTTGTATTTTAGGGTTATATAGTGAAACGTGCGCTTCTACCAACTGAGCCAATACCTTTGTATTTTTCTCATCTTCATATCTTTCCAGATATTCCGGTCGCCAGTTTTCTGCTGCAACCAGATCTTTTTTAAATTTCGCTAACTCGTCTGTGCATTTACTTACAAGAACACCTGCTACAATATCACCTTTTTGAGCTTCATATTTTTCTTTAGCTCCCTCATAATAAGCTATAGATTTTTCTAATGACTCAATCTTCTCATTTCTTTCGTCTTCAAAACGAGCTTTTAATATGGCAATGCTATCAGCAACGGTGATATCTTTTACAGTCAGATCTTTTATTTTTATATCCAGATCGGTTTTTATTCCATCGTTTATCTCAAAAAAATCTCTGATTTGTTTTTTGTATTTATCTTCTGAACACGAACAAAAGGCCACACAAGCCAATAAAACGAATACTACTTTTTTCATTCTGATTCTTTTTGGGTTAATTAATAGTCAATTAAATCTCCGCAAAGATACATATAATATTGTGGCTAAATTTTATTATTGTTCACTATTTTTATCTAATAAACAAACTCTCCTACTCCACTGATCCCTCACCGGAAAATACAAATCTTCTGTGCCATATTAATCCTATCACCATAATAGCCCCACCAATAACGGCATTTACGATAAACGGGAAGAGGACATTTTCTTTCTGATGGAAGATGGTGTTGAAGAAGTTGACACCAACGGGAATCAGCACGATGGCGACGTAGTTCATGGCCATGAGCAGGGCAAGGGCCATGATAGCTTTCTTCGGGCGGGCCACTAACACAGTTTTGGCATACATCAGGGGTTGCACTATTCCATAACCGAAACCGGTGAGAAAGGTACCTACTCCAATGAGTACAATGCTCTTGAAAAGGACAATGAAGAGTAATCCGATGCCGATAAGAGCGAAACTGGCAAAGATGATATAATTGTTAAGTATTTTGATGATGCGAGTAATAAACAT
>CAMTOS010000206.1 GCA_947074195.1 uncultured Bacteroides sp. | reverse complement strand
GTAGAGGATTAAGCGCTTATCCACAGTGCAAATATACGGGTAGTGTGGCGGGCTGGCAAATTATTTTTCATCGACATTTTACGCCCTATTTACCACACTCTTGACACCCATGTTTACAACTTACTCAAAATAAATCTACCGGGCATTTTTATCTTACTACCTATCGTTCGCATGTCACTCATCACCTTCCATACCCGATGACCTATAATGCCATAATTGCTTTTGCATACGATAGCATATTGCTCATTGGGTTCGATGCGTAGCATACGCAACTCATGTACCAATCCTTCAAAATTGCGCTTCACACCATCATCGGGCGGTGTAAGTTGCTCAATCTCCTGAAGAGTCCACAACTTGCGTATAGCCTTCTGCTTGGGCTGACCAGCTGCAATGGGAACCCTCGATCTTTCCGCTCTAGCATTCTGTATAGGCACAGATGGATTATCACTATCCAGCCTAAAATGAAATCTTCCCTCTTCATGCTTCACTTCCCCTGGGGGAACTTGAAGGGGGATATTCTCGTTTTTATTCTGTAGTATCGTTTCGTCTAGTTTTGTATTGTTTTGTTTCGCGCGCTCGCACGAGGATACACATTCGGGTGTTTCTGCTACACATTCACCCATTTCTGTTACACAATCGGTTGTTTGCGTTACACATTTGCCGCCTCCTGTTACACATTCATCCTCGCCATAAATATACCCTTCCACCCCATCAGTTGACTTTAATCTTTTTGCTTTTCGCTTCGAAGCCTCCCCATTGGGCATATCTTCAGACTGCACCAACCAGTAGTCTGCAATTAGGTGCGTCAACACTCTTCTTCTCAAGCTATATACATATTGCCATTGCACCTCCCACGATGTAAGTATTTGATACTTCTCAAACATTTGTTTATTAAATAAATCATACTCCACCGTCAACATAACAATACGCTTCACATCATCTGTAGCAATATTAAACAAATTAGAAGCCACATCATCATAAAACCATTCATCTACTTTGACATAATAGCCTTTATCGCTATAAATATTGGAAAGAATAATAAGCAACACAGCCAATGCGCCATCACCCTCTTTTTTCATAACTCTTTTTACCACTCTATTGTGTACCATATTGCTGCTTATTGGAAAAAATCCCAAACCATGTTTCGACACTTGTACCGTCATCCTTTTGTATATTAATTTATTTATGAAATTTATTATTCTTTCCATCCGCGTTTGCTCACCTTTATCTGCAATTGCTTTACCTTAGCAGCTGAGCGCTTGATAAGTACAAGTCTTACTTTAGAGTCTTTCTCTTCGGCTATATTGGGAGTATTTTTTGGAGTTAAATATCGTTCCAGAAATTCGTAATCTCTATATTGAACAAAGCTTTTCATGCACTTTTTGCAAATTTTCCGCACCGTTCCGTCGTATGATTTTATAAATTGATCTTCGCACGTAGTGATACCACACGCCAAGCAGGTGAGGCAATCTTCATTGTTTTCCATTCTAGTTTGTCTGTTTAATAATTTATATAATTTTTGCATCATCATTATTTATTATTTAATGATGCGTATAAGTGTTTAGTTTTATCATGTAAAATGTGTTATTTATAGCACAAGTTTATATCATTTTTGGATATTAATTGATATAGTTAAGTCGTAGAAATAATATAGCATATTTTTTGTCTAGTGTTAAATTGTTCGTGCTTTTATTTTTTTTACAAAAGTAGATAAACAATATTAATCCACAAAAGAAATATGAGATTATTTTGAAATAAAATCAATGGATTAATATTAAAACTAATATATAATAACAATAAATTATAAAAATGCAATAGATGCGTTAAAACTCTTATTGAAGTTGAATAATATCAGTAAATCATATTTATATTTGCACACAAGGAGTAGAGAATATTTATCTCATATTATATATTAGTTATTTAATATTGTTGTGATTAGCTTTTCAAATTAGTACTTTTTCAAAAAGCCTCTACTCCTTATTTTATAGTTTAGATTATTTTCGTCTACAACAAAACAGCATACCTCACCACAGTCACCCCACAATTTTCAAGCTTTTATATTTAATAGATTTCTACCTCCTTTACCATTCATACATACTAACTACATAGATTTATTCTTTATTTTTTTGCTGTATGCAAATTATACGTATATTTTTATCTAAATTTGTAGGAGATATGAATAGAGAAGAAAAATTATTGGCACTTATAAACCAATTCAACGAATTGGGCATCGATAAGCAGATAGATTACGATAAATTCTATCTATACTCGCTTATTACTCACTCTACCGCTATAGAAGGATCAACTGTTACTGAAGTAGAAAATCAACTTCTTTTTGACGAAGGCATTAGTGCAAAAGGGAAATCGATAAGCGAACAGCTTATGAATCTTGATCTCAAAGCAGCCTACGAACAAAGTATTATCTATGCCCGTAATCACACAGAGATTTCTGTAGATATGCTTAAAAAGCTCTCCTCTATTTTAATGAAAAATACGGGCACTGTATATAATACGGCCTTGGGAGAATTTTCATCAACCAATGGTGATATTCGACTTCTCAACGTTACAGCTGGCTCAGGCGGCAAATCGTATATGAATTACTCAAAAGTGCCTGCAAAGCTAGATGAGTTATGCAAGATTATTAATAGTCGACGAAAAGCTATTAAAAGCGATGAAATAATTGAAGCTTACATCCTAAGTTTTGATGCGCATTTTCACCTAGTCACAATTCATCCATGGGCCGATGGCAACGGTAGAATGTGCAGGCTATTGATGAATCAATTGCAGTTTGAATTTGATATTATACCTTCAAAATTAGACAAGCAAGATAAAGCCGCATATATCGAAACCCTTATAGCTACTCGCGAAAAGGAGGATATACAAATCTTTCGCAATTTCATGATTGATGAACAGATTAAAAATATTGAGAACATTATCTTAAACTACAAGACATCAGCATTCTAGCCATTGCATGCCCGATGCAGTGACTGTTGTGAATAGCTTTCAAATTAGTATCTTTGACTTTCAAGCAACAGCTTGGTATTTCATACATACACATTCTATCTGTTGTGAATAGCTTTCAAATTAGTATCTTTGACTTTCAAGCAACAGCGTCTTTGGCCGTGAAGTTCGGCTTCGCTCAGTTGTGAATAGCTTTCAAATTAGTATCTTTGACTTTCAAGCAACAGCATCCTTCGTAATATATCCGCTCGTGGCAAGTTGTGAATAGCTTTCAAATTAGTATCTTTGACTTTCAAGCAACAGC
>CAMTOS010000205.1 GCA_947074195.1 uncultured Bacteroides sp. | reverse complement strand
GCAGGTGTATAAAGTCCTTTCGCTGTTACTTTTATTTCTTGACCGTCTTCAATTTGTTTTGCATCGAGCACAAGAAGATAGTTGCTTTCTTCATCGATCGTTACTTCAAGAGTTCCTTCGAGTGATTCCATTCCCACGATGTGGAAGATATTGATATCACCCATTGTGATAGAAATCGAAGCAAGTTGTGAATCGGCCACTAAATCTAGTTTTGTGCCCAATGCTGTCGGTGCAATACCAATCATTACTACATTATCACCAATTTCTCCGAATGTTGTAACGTTTTCATCAGGTGATAAGATAAAGTATGCTGCACCGGAAAAATCTGTTCCGAATGATGATTGGAAATCGAAGATTTCTTCACCTATCATCATCTGATTATCCAGTGTCAGTTCGTCTGTGATATCTTCCGGAGCAGGAACATCAATAATTTTGTCGTCTTCACTACAACTTGTAGTGAATAATATTATGCTCAGCAAAAGAAATGCCGACCAGACCATTTTGAGTTGGTTCATTTTTTTCATTTGTTCTTTTATTTAAATTCTGTTGTTATTAAAAGGTCAATGTGTATGTTCCTGTTACTTTATTGGCTCGCGTTGCACAATCAGTAAATTCTATTTCGAGTGTATGTTCAGCTCCATTCCTTGTGACTGTCACTTTACCCCCATCAATCCGGGCATATTCCATATCGGTATAGTTTTCCTGTTTCACATACCATGTTCCACCGCGATTACCGCTTACAATTGCTCCGGACATAATATTGAAAGGGACAAGATCTGATGACATGATACCTCCATTATAGCGTTCTACTACATTATATATTCCTTCAGGTATACCATTGGCCTCATCCCAATCGTTTGGTGCAGTAAATTCGATACGAAGATATTCGCCTGTACCTGCTGGCCATTCAGGATTCATATTGATTCCGTCTGTCGCAAGATAGACTTCGAGCAACGTATATCTTACTACCCCGCCATATTCGCCGTATTTATAGTAGTCTCCTCTGTTGATCAGACGTTGCTGCGTAAATGCCGGCAACTCAAAATCACCACGAAGAGTTGTGTGTTGTTCATTAACCCAGTTGGTATAGTCTTCTACCTGAAGCTCTCCTTTAAAGTTGAAATAGTGAATGTTATTATGACGACCCGATACGACTGCAGTGATGGTGTATTCATTGCCCTCACTATGGATATCGACATAACCGGTCTCGAGCAAATCATAATTTAAATCGATTGAGTTAGCTTCTTTGTGAATATACATTGTTCCATCCTGATATAATCCAACTTCACCATAGCCGATTCCGTAAGTGAATTCAGGGAATGAATACATATTGTCTGCGGCATAATAACGTCCATTGGGAATATAAGTGATGTCTCCGGTAATTGGCACATTTAGTTCGATCATGAAACTGTGATATTCATCTTCATAGTTTAATTCATTTGACAATGATAAACGTACAATATTTGACTCATAACTGTATTCAGCGCCAAAATATCTGGCAAAGTTTCCTTTTGGCAGATTGATCTCTACAACAACTTCAGGATCAGTATAAGCATCATCATCTCCGTCTAAATCCTGGGAAATGTCTTCTTTGGGAATGTAAATAATCTCTTCTTTTGTACAGCTGGATATCAATCCAAAAAACATGGCTAAAAACAACCATCTGGAATACTTCATTGACATAATAATCGGTAATTAGTGTTTTAAATATCTTTTTGCGCTGCAAGTTATGCAGTTATCGATTATTTTGCACTATACTGCTACATTCTATTCATTTTTTGATACAATTATTTAATCTATGTTCATTAATAGCATTGTCGATAATTTTATTTAGATAATTATATTCAATTGTTGTATCTTTTTCTTATACAAAAGAGTGTATTATTTTGGAATAAATATGACATAAATATTGATTAACCCAGTTATCATTAAGCATTATTTCAAAATTCAATTAACTTTGCGCTTCATGAAAAAGCATCTGATTATACTATTTCTTATATCGATTCTTTCCTTGCTTTTTGCAAAAAGGATATATGCAGATATTATTCACGAACAATATAAATGGCTTTCAAAATTTTCTGATGACGAACTTCGTCAGATGGGCAATTTGCATCTGTTTGAAACAAATGAACCGGATAGTGCATTGTTTTACTATTATTTTGTGATTAATCGGTTGATTGATAAACCTGACAGAACTGAAAGAGAACATAAAAATCTGATTGCATCCTATAATAATGTGGGATATGTCTATATGTTCTATTTCTATGATTATGGAAAGGCATTGGATTGTTTAGTAAAAACACAGGAACTTATAAATAATGACTATACACCTTTATTATTAAATTTAGGTTGTATCACATGTTTTTATGCTCAATGTTTTCCTTCTGATGAGAATTTCCGCCTGGCCAATGATTATTTCACAAGATCTTTTTTCGCATCAGTCAAAGAAGAGAACTGGTATTTCACTTATCTGTCATTTGCCAATTTATGGATTTCGGGCTTCAATGATGAAATATTTGAAATGAATGATTCAATTCTTCATGCTTTCGAAGAATTACCGGTAAGAAAGGATGATCCTGATTATCGTGCCTCGCTCTCACTTTATCGGGCTGTCAGATTCATACAAAATAAAGACTATGATGAAGCACTCGCTGAATTTAGAAAACAATTGGCAATTGGCAGTACTACAGATACTCCTGAGCGTGATTATTGTCAGACTCTTTATCTGATGAATGAGGTGTTTTATAAACAGAATGAACTGGATTCACTATTTTATTATACCATGCAGATTGATTCTATTGCTGATGCAAACGATCTGAAGGATTTTAAAAAAGATGTTTGTGAATCACTTTTTAGATATTATTCTGCAAAAGGTGATGTTGCCAAAGCAAATGCTTATGAACTAAGTTATTTCAAAAAAAGGGATTCGTTGTTAATGCAACATAATCTTAATGGTGTGCGAAGTAATTATCTGATGCATAATTTAAAGCAGGTCAATCTACAGGTAGAAGATCTGGAGCAAAAACGACGAATGCAGAATATTATTATCACCATTACTCTTATGGGAATTGTAATTACTACCCTGCTATTATTTTTCCTTTATAAGAAGAATAATAGATTGCGACAAAGTAATAGAATGCTTTATCAGAAAAATCTCGACTTGTTGAAAGAAGAGGATGATAGACGTAAAAGACTTTCCGAAGAATCTTCTATAACGGAAAAACCGAAATATCTGGGAAGTTCTATGGATGAAGAAACTAAAGTCTTTCTTCGTGAGAAGATTGAGGAAAATATGAATAACATCGATGAAATTTGCAG
>CAMTOS010000204.1 GCA_947074195.1 uncultured Bacteroides sp. | reverse complement strand
TAAGAAGGGGTTGTCTAAACATATTTAGGCAACCCCTTTCACCTGAGATCTATACTAAATTGAAAACACTAATAAAACACCTAATGAAACTAGATTAACGATTTAAGATTCCGGTTGATATACGCGCACATAATCTATTTTATACTTCATAGGGAAAGCATTGTTATCCGGTGTGCCACCATTACTACCCAATGCAAGGTTCAACAGGATATAATGTGCAAAACCTTCGGTATCTGTATTAAAAGGGTTTTGATAATTATTATTATAACCCTGATTGTAGGTTTGAGATAGATCAATATCATTCAACAACTCATCATCCAAATAGAGGCGTATATTATTTCTATCCCAATCCATACGCCAGATATGAAACTTGTCAATCCAGTCGGGATCATTCGCGGTAAAATGGTTGAGTGGAATTACCTTCTCATTCCATACGGCTGTCCATTGCTGATTGGAACTCCAGCAAGCATTGGCAAGAATAGAGGGAGTGCCGTTCTTAAGATAATATTCCAGCACATCGATTTCGCCATTCATAGGCCACTCCCACTGATTGCCCAATAGCCAGATAGCAGGCCATGAACCCATAGCAACAGGTATTTTCGCTCTGATCTCGAAACGACCATACATAAACTCCTGAGTGCCTTGTGTAGTCAGTGAACTCGATGTGTATTCAGCAGTCCGGCGATTGGTTTTCCAGTCATTACTACCTGCCACATAATTTGGATTGTTTATGGTTTCTCTTCTTCCTTCGATAACAAGACAACCGTCTTTTACAGAAGCATTATCACGCTGATACCATTGTAATTCCTGATTACGCTGGAAACCATTTTCATAGCTCCAATCACTGCCCGGAAGTCCGTCTATATTGAATTCATCACTCCAGACTAATGTATATCCGGCATAATCTTCAGAAGATCCTATGCTTGTTGAGGGATAAAACTCGAGACTGCTGCCAATGGTCTTAAAAGCAACCACACGGCCATAATAAACATCATTATTATATTTGAAATAAGGTCGTGCCATATAGTTGGTCAGCTCTTTCAAATCTGATACGTTTACTTCAAATTGGCCTGTATTGGCAGTTCCCGAAACAGTTGTTGTTTCATCATCTATAGTCGGAACAGATTTAGAAGCAGAATAGCAAATGCCCTTTTCAACTGTGAGCCCGTTTAGTCCGTCACCATAAATTTCGAGAATTCCTGTAACAGAAGAATAATACTCCACATCGTTCATTAAGAGCGATAAATTAACCGATAGTGGTGCCGTGTTTTTGGTTCCTTCATTATCATTCGAACAAGATAAAAAAGGGAATATAATGATGGATAGTAAAATATACATTCTTATTAATTGTTTCATATTTATAATCTGATAAGTTTATTTCCAAAGCTGATGTTGTTCTAACTGCGAATTACAGTCAATCTCAGATTGCGGTAAGGGCCAGATGTATTCCTGTTCACCACGATAATTACGGCTTTCATACCAGAAATTATACGTATCGGCTTCGGCATTAATACGATCTACAGCATCTTTTAGTAATCTCCAGCGATAAAGGTCGAACAATCTTAATCCTTCGAAAGCAGTTTCTACACGACGTTCATGTCTTACGATTTCGCGCAATTCTGCCTGTGACAATCCACTACCTTCAACATCCCCAACCGATGGCATTCCTACACGTGCTCTAACCTGATCGATTAATGTAACCGCCGCAGTTAAATTGCTGTTCTTTTCGATATACGCTTCAGCAAGCGATAATAAAATTTCTGCATAACGAAGAACGTAAAAATCCTGTCCAGAATCCCATGAAGTCGACCAATTGAGTGCAGGGTTAAAATACTTCATCACATAGAGTGTAGAGTATGAAGCAGCTGCACCACCATAATACCAGTCTTTCTCATTCCATGCCATTCCGGGAATAAACAAAGTAGCTCTCAATCTTGGATCACGATTTTCATAACGTTCCACATTCAGTGTCCATAAATCGGCCGAACCATCAGGGTTATAAGCGCAAACCTCTGTAATTTCTGTAGGATGGCCATTTAAGCAATAATAGGCATCGGCCAAATCGATAGTCGCATTCATCGCTTCAAGTGGAGTATCCCAGTGACCACCAATACTTGAACCTTCTTCAACCGCAGGTCCTTCATAACGTATCCCCCATATGATTTCACTGCACCCTTCATTCTCTTCGGTAAACAGAGTTCCATAATCGGGGTATAAAGAATAGCCTAACGACAATATTTGTTCATATGCATCTATCGCATCATCCCATTTTTCATTGTAAAGAGCGATACGACCTAAAATACCAAGTGCCGCGCCTTTAGTAATTCTCCCTCTGGCGGATGGCTGTTGAGGTAAAGCCTGTGCAGCAAGTTTCAAATCAGCAATGACATCTTCTACAATAACGTTGCGGTCTGTTTTCGGACATTCGGCATCTACCAGGCTTTGCACCTCCTTCAGGTAAGGTACATCATTGTACGTCATAGTTAAATTGGTATACATTAGCGAACGGATTACCAGCGCTTCAGATTTATATAATGCTACATCTTCCTGATTCATAGGCACACGGTTTATATTGGTAATTAATGTATTACATCTTTTAATGACTTCATAACTTGCTCTCCAGTAATCGCTCACTAACCATGAGCTGGCGGAGTGGATACCATTTGCAATATCATAGCCGGCCATCCATCCGCTCCAGTTGAAGTGACCACCATTATCGGTCATACAATCCATATTCAACGGTCCACATTCATAGGGACCACCGCCATAAAGATAATGATTCTGCAAACCATCATAACATGCAGCAAGTCCATTGAGAGCATCGGTTTCAGTCTGCCAGAATGTAGCTGTAGAAACTGACGTTAACGATTCTTTGTCAAGGAAATGGTCATTGCAACCAGTAAGGAGAATAATGCCTGAAAGAATCAGGGTTCGAATATTGTATATATTTGATTTCATGTTGTTATCAGATTAGAATTTGACATTAAGACCCAAAGAGTATGATTTCACGTTAGGGTGAACATCACCACGGGTATCACCACTGCTTTTCTCTGGATCGTAGTTTTTAAGTTTGGTTATTGTGAAAGGATTCGTAGCCTGTACATATATTCTCAGATAATCGATGCCCGCTTTGCGAAGTAGATTTTTATTAATCGTATATCCCAGTTCGATGTTTTTCAGGCGGAAATAGTCCGATTTATCCAACCAGAAAGAAGAGTATGAATCATTGAAAGAATTTCCCATACGTGGCATACTGCCGGCAGGGTTCGTTTCACTCCAACGGTCAAGCCAGCGCGTAGTCATATTCCCACCATTCGAAATGCTGGTTTGTTCCCAGTTGTAACGATAAATTCCAGAAACACCTTGCCAGAAAGTA
>CAMTOS010000203.1 GCA_947074195.1 uncultured Bacteroides sp. | reverse complement strand
GTTTTTTTAAAGATGCTCTTACTTTCATATCTTTATTTTATTTATATCTAAATACGATTCTTCCTTTTGATAAGTCGTAAGGAGACATTTCAACTCTTACTTTATCACCTGGTAAGATTTTAATGTAATGCATTCTCATCTTTCCAGAAATGTGAGCGGTAATTTCATGTCCATTTTCCAACTCAACGCGAAACATTGCATTAGACAATGCTTCAACAATCATACCATCTTGTTCTATCGCAGCTTGTTTAGCCATATTTAACTTATCTTTTTTCTAAAACTTCTTCAATAAAATCGAATGTTGACAAAATATCAGCTTTACCTGAATTTATTGCAACTGTATGTTCAAAGTGCGCGGCTTGTTTTCGATCTCTTGTACGTACTGTCCAACCGTCATTATCCATTGTGACTTGTCTTTTACCGAGTGTTATCATCGGTTCAATAGCAATGCATAAGCCTCTTTTAAGTAAAGTACCAGTTCCACGTCTTCCGTAATTTGGTACTTGTGGGTCTTCATGCATATTGCGTCCAATTCCATGACCGACAAACTCACGTACTACACCGTAACTTTGCTTTTCACAATGATCTTGTATGGAATAACCAATATCACCTAAACGTTTCCCCTGGATAGCATTTTCGATTCCTAAGTATAAAGCTTCTTTTGTTGCCGTTAAAAGCTCGAGTACCTCTGGATCAACTTGTCCAATAGCAAATGTATATGCTGAATCGCCACAAAAACCATTTAACAATACGCCACAGTCGACAGAAACAATATCTCCATCCTTCAAGACGTCTTTCCCTGGAATACCGTGTACAACAACATCGTTTATTGAAGTACATAATGTACCTGGGAAAGGTTTACCTTCATGATTGGGGTAACCCTTAAAGGTAGGTATGGCTCCATGATCACGAATAAATTCCTCAGCAACCCTATCCAACTCTAAAGTTGTTACACCGGGCTTGATATGTTTTGCAACTTCTGCCAAAGTTCTACCAACTAATTGGTTACTTTGGCGAAGAAGTTCAATTTCATCCTCAGTTTTTAAAAAAATCATTTATAAAATGAAATTAATAAGCAGCTACACCTGAACGACCTTTGATGCGACCTGTACTCAAGAGTCCGTCATAATGTCTCATCAATAAGTAACTTTCAATTTGTTGTAGTGTATCTAAAACTACTCCAACAATAATAAGCAAAGATGTACCACCATAGAATTGTGAGAATTCACCTTTAACACCAAACTGGTGAACTATAGCAGGCATGATTGCTATGATTGCCAAGAACACTGATCCTGGAAGAGTAATACGTGACATGATATTATCAATATACTCAGCTGTAGCTTTACCTGGTTTAATACCTGGGATGAAACCATTTGTACGTTTCATTTCATCTGCCATTTGAGTAGGATTGATAGTTATTGCCGTATAGAAATAGGTAAACAATATAATCATAATAGCGAATACAAAGTTATACCAAAATCCATAAGGATCAGTCATAGCATGTGCAAATCCAGTTTGAGCTTCGTTTGAATATCCAATAATTGCGAGTGGTATAAACATAATAGCCTGTGCAAAAATGATAGGCATTACATTTGCCGCATTCACTTTCAAAGGAATATATTGACGAGCTCCTCCTACTTGCTTATTACCTACAATCTTCTTTGCATATTGTACTGGGATTTTTCTCGCCCCTTGTACTAGCATTATTGCAGCCATTGTCACAAATAGAATTACGACAATTTCAAAAAGCAACATAATCAAACCACCTGCACCAGGAGAAAGACTTGATACAAATTCTTGACCTAAAGCTTGTGGTAAGCGCGCTATGATACCAATCATGATGATAATAGAAATACCATTACCGATACCATTATCAGTGATACGTTCACCAACCCAAAGAACAAACATACTACCCGCAGCCAAAATAATTGTAGAAGTTACCATAAACCAGGTCCAATCCAAACCAGGACTCAAAGCATTTTGAGCTTGCATTTTAAGATTGATTAGATATGTAGGTGCTTGCAGAATCAATAAACCGATTGTTAGATAACGTGTATATTGATTAAGCTTTCTTCTTCCACTTTCACCTTCACGCTGCATCTTTTGAAAATAGGGTATAACCATTCCTAAAAGTTGGATAACAATAGAAGCAGAGATATATGGCATAATTCCTAATGCAAAAATTGAAGCATTAGAAAAAGCCCCTCCGGAGAACATATTGATTAAAGCCAAAAGACCACTGTCACTAGTCTGCTCATGCAATTGGGCTAGCATACTAGGATTAATCCCTGGCAATACAACAAATGAACCAAAACGGTAAATCGCAACAAACAATATGGTAATGAGGATCCGTTGTCTCAGATCCTCAATTTTCCATATATTTTTCAGTGTTTCAATAGCTTTTCTCATCGAATTAGAGTTTAATAACAGAGCCACCAACAGCTTCAATAGCGGCTACAGCAGATTTTGAAAACGCATTTGCTTCAACATCTAGTTTTAAAGTAAGCGTTCCATTGCCTAAGATCTTTACCAATTGATGTGCAGAAATAAATCCAGCTTCTACATAATCATTGAAAGTTACTTTTTCAAGTTTCTTAGATTCTGCTAATTTTTGAAGTGTTTCGATGTTGATTGCTTTGTATTCTACTCGATTGATGTTTTTAAAACCAAATTTAGGTACACGACGTTGAAGAGGCATCTGTCCACCTTCAAAACCGATTTTTTTCGAGTAACCTGATCTTGATTTCGCACCTTTGTGACCGCGAGTTGATGTTCCACCTAAGCCAGAGCCGGTACCACGGCCAATTCTTTTTCTGGTTTTGATAGAACCTGCAGCAGGTTGTAAATTACTTAATTTCATATCGTAATTGTTTTTTATTCGACAAATAATTACTCTACAATTTTAACTAAGTGTTTCACCTTAGTTATCATTCCCTGAATTGAAGGAGTAGCTTCGTGTTCAACAACACGGTTGAGTTTACGAAGACCGAGCGCATCAAGAGTTCTTTTTTGATCAGCCGGAGCTCCAATTCTACTTTTAACTTGTTTAATTTTAATAGTTGCCATAAACTCCTCCTTATCCTCTAAATACTTTATCAATGCTAATTCCTCTGTTTTGAGCAATAGTTCTTGCATCACGCATTTCACTCAAAGCTACGATTGTAGCTTTTACCAAGTTGTGTGGGTTTGAAGAACCTTTTGATTTTGCCAAAACGTCAGTAATACCAACGCTCTCAAGTACGGCACGCATCGCACCACCGGCTACTACACCAGTACCATGAGAAGCAGGTTTGATGAAAACCTCAGCACCACCAAACTTAGCTACCTGTTCATGAGGAACTGTACCTTTCAATACAGGAACCTTCACTAGGTTTTTCTTTGCAGCCTCTACACCTTTTGCAATAGCAGCAGTTACTTCGCCAGCTTTACCAAGACCCCAACCGATGATACCATCTTCGTT
>CAMTOS010000202.1 GCA_947074195.1 uncultured Bacteroides sp. | reverse complement strand
AATCCCCCAAAACTCCTTCACCTCTTCCCACTTATAATAAGGCGCTAACTCTGAATATAGAGATAGATTCTTCTCTTCTTCGTTGTGCAGGAATTTAACCAGAATATCACCTGACTCATTCTTATAGAAGATGAGTTGGAGGTTGGCTGCCATGGGGGCTGCTTTGTAATCTTGCCATGCCTGATAGTAGAGTTCAGGACATTGCTCATGCTGTGAGAACTCCTCTAATTTCATTAGTGTCAGTAAGCGGAGGAGGTAGGTGTCGTGACCGAAACGGAGGTGGGCTGAGGCTGTTGACGCTCCATTTATCACGGCTTCGGCATTGTCTGTGATATTCCGGAGCAAGGGGATGGAGCTGGTTAGGGGAATGTCATTATTGAGTGGTGATGCACCGTTGCAGATGTACATCCGGTAATTAATGGTTTGCCAGATATTGAATAGTTCTTCTTCAGTAAATAAATCATAGAAGCAAAGGTCTAAATCGACATCTTGCATGTTGGAGGTTATCCAGTATAATTCGAGCATTAATTCCATGGGGTTTTCTATCTCTTCTGGGTTTACAAAGAGAGTAGACAACAGGCGTTGGGGTTTGATATTGGCTTTTTCAAAATTGCTGAACTGATTTTTGTACCAGTCAGCATCTTTTGATTTAAACGCAGCCATCTCGGGCGATTCATAGGCTATGTATTGCATGTGTATGGAATCGGCGTTGCTGATTATGTTCAGCTCGGGATGAAGTTGTTGTAACTGGTTGGTAAAGGCTTCCATGCTTTTGATACATCTGGTGACTACGCTCGAATTGGCATAGATTTTACTATTATCCTGAAAAATGGACGGAAAGTTTTGATGCATTCTGCAGGCAATATCTTCATGCTGCTCCTTGCCGAGTGGCGTTAATTGCCCGGCATTTCCTTTGGCATTATTCCATACAAGTTGCAGGCGTTCATTTACTTCTTTACCGAGTGGGGTCAATTCATTTTGACTAAAGGCGTCAAGTACGACCTGATATCTGTATTCTGATGGGATCCATCGTGAACCATGGCGACCGTAATGACTGATATAGAATGGTGTATATCCCTCTGGCGGTGTGGTGCAGTGGGATTCAGGATTTGGATATGCATAATAAATGCTACCGCTTTTCTCCTGGCATTGCTTGATTTCATCACGAATGGTCAACGGATTATTGCTGACCTGTTCGACTTCCCAATTTATTTCAAGTGGATTATTCTTCATTTTCCAGATGACAGGAAGCGATAGATTATCGAGTATCCACATTTCTGTACCTTCAACAGGTTCTGTTACCTTTATTAGAAGTGAGGTGGATTGTACAAGATCATTATCAACTTGATGATAGACCATTCCGTTATAGATAAACTGACCATTTTGTTTTAAGTCACGAAATGCTGATTGTGATATTAATCCAAAAGTTTCTGAAGCCGGCAAAGTGATATGTTTGCCATCTTCGGGTTGCAGGAAACTTAAGCTATTGGCTTCTTTACGGGCAGCGGGAATCATTTTATAAGTTCCCGATTGCCACTTTGTATTTCTTTCAATCCCCCAGTTCATGATTAGTGTGTCCTGACGGGTATCAAAATTGACCTGGTATTTGCGTGTTTGTCCATGTAGCTTATATACATAGATCAGCGTATCAGAAAATACGCTTTGTGCTTTAAGAGGTGCTAAAACTAATAGTAGCAATAATATATTAAGAGCCTTTCTCATATCAATCCGAATTATTGTTTTATTTATCTGCAAACATTTTTGTTCCCCATTTGCCCGGTTTATCACTGAGTTTTAATACCAGTTCTCCACCATTCGCAATGTCATGATGACGCAAGGTAGAGTAGTGATATGGTTTGCCGTTTAAAGTGGCAGACTGAATATATTTATTTTTCTCATAGAATCCTCTTGTCGATATTTTGAATTCATTGCCATCTGATAATCTGATAACAGAAGATTCCAGCAGCGGTGCATTTATAAGATAATAATCTTGTCCGGCATTGGGATATAAGCCCATCATATGAAAGGCCAGCCAGGATGACATTGCTCCTGAATCATCGTTTCCCGGTAATCCTATAGGTCCGTCATTGTAATTGTCTTTTATGATCTGATGAATTCTCTCACTGCTCAGATGAGGCTTACCAATCCAGTGATAAAGGCATGGCGACAGAAAGGAAGGCTCATTGTTTACATTGAACAGGTTCTGATCAAAGAAGGTGTTTAGCCTTTTTTCAAATGCTTCACTACCTCCGCATAGTTCAATTAGTCCATCTACATCATGCGGAATACTCAACGAATATTCCCATGAAGTTGCTTCGTAAAAGAAGGTGCTCCACCATGGTGTATACCAGGGACCTTCGAATGTTACCGGAGTATATTCGAATTTAGGTTTTATGAATTCTGATTTTCCATATGGTATGCTATCCAGCCAGTGGCCTGCTGCATCCCTGGGAAGTATAAATCCTTTGCTACCGGCATGTTCATAATCCGCTCTCCACAGGTTTTTCCAGTTTTCCGACTGTTTCAGATATTGATTGGCTAACTCTTCTTTACCAAGTCCTTTGGCAACCAGTGCAATGGCATAATCACAATAAGCATATTCTACTGTTCTGTTTCCGGCCCTGGGAATGCCATGAGGAACATATCCAAGATTAATATATTCAACCAAACCGCCTCTTCCTTCTGCTTCTTCATTGCCTCCGGGGGGAACAGTTGCATCTTTCAGCATGGCCTCCAGACCAAGTTCATAATCAATCCCTTCTAGTCCTTTGACAAATGCATCGGCAACTACAATGTCTGCATTAGAACCTCCCTGAGTACGTCCGTTGCTGTTACCGCTTCGCGCATCAGGCATATATCCGTCTCTTTTATAAATATTGATCAGAGAACGAACTAAATCTGACTGACGTTTTGAGTCGATAAGGGTAATTAGCGGAAGTGAACTTCTGTAAGTATCCCAGATGGCATAGAAATCATCATAATAGGGCTCATTATCAATCCATAGGGGATTTTCTCCGGTTCTGTCCACAGGCATCAGCATGGTATGATAAAGACCTGTATAGAACATTCGTTTATAATTTTCAGGAGTGCTTTCGGCAATAGAGATGTTATTGAATAATGTATTCCACTCATTGATTAATTGATTTCTTACGGAATCAAATGACCACTCTGTGATTTCATTTTTCGCATTTTGTTCTGCTTTAAGTGCACTGATAAATGAAATCCCAATCTTCATTTGAACAATGCTATCACTGTCACTAAATTGTATCAGCGAACCGGTTTTTTCTCCTGAGTCAAACTGACTGTTTTCAGTTGAAATATTATTTCCTTTCCATGTTGCACTTTTGATAAACAGTTTATCTGTTTCGGCATAAAAATATACTGTATAGGCTTTACCATTATTCCAGCCACCACGTATCCGGCTGTAACCATTGATTTGTGTATCAGATAATATTTGTATCTCTGAACCGACAA
>CAMTOS010000201.1 GCA_947074195.1 uncultured Bacteroides sp. | reverse complement strand
ATTTCTATGCCGGGAATACCGGTGAGAAGTGAGAATATACTCATCATATCGCCGCAAATTTGCGGATTGATTCATCCCATACCGGGGTAGAATATACCAGCTTTAAAGCTTCTTCGGGGGTAGAGGCAACATGCCATATCTCTCCATGCTCTTTACGCATAAAGTTCTCGTCTATAGCAACTTGAAGCATCTGCAATAAGGGGTCGAAGAATCCGTCTACGTTGAGTATGATCACCGGATTCAGATAAAGACCCAACTGTTTCCAGGTGATGATTTCGAGCAACTCTTCAAGCGTACCGCAGCCGCCGGGAAGGGCAATCACAGCATCGCTGAGTTCAGCCATGAGATGCTTGCGCTCATGCATGCTTTCGACCTCAATGAGCTTGGTCAGTCCGGTGTGATGCCAGTTCTGTTCTACCATAAAGGTAGGAATAACACCAGTCACTTCGCCGCCGTTTTCAAGAACGGCATCGGCCACTTTGCGCATCAGGCCGATATTGCCGGCACCGTTTACCAGACGGATGTGATGTTCGGCCATGAGGATACCTAACTGCTGTGCAGCTTCGAAGTACTTATTGTCTATTTTGGTGCTCGATGCGCTGTATACGCAGATCGATTTTATCTGATTCATAATTGTTGCGGAATATTATCTTGACAAGAATTACAAAAGTAGGAGTTTTCGGGGGAATAACAAAAAGAAAGGGCGGGGAAGACCCGCCCAATCGTATGGTTTTAAGCTTTATATGCAGTCTTGAGCCTGCTGGAAAAATGCCTTGCACTGAGGCGTTTACCGGCAAGCTATCGGCAATCTGCCAGGAAGCTATGACCGGCAAGCCAGCAATAGCTGCCTGACAACCTGAGAATAGCTTGCTGATAAATGGCTGATTAATAGATGTCTGTACGGAACGGTGCAACAGGCAAACCATCTACTCCGTAAAGGGTTCCGCCAGGACAATCGGCCCAGTTATAACGCACTGCCACAGGTAGTTGTACACCATCAGCAGAAACAGAAAGGGTAGTGGAGTTGAGCCATTTTACATTGCCCAGCACAAACTCGCCGTTTGGTTTCTGCACGATAAAACCCTGAATAGGCTCCGATGGTCTTTCGAGTGGCTGATTGAAGTTGATTACAATCTGATTACCTTCAATCGTATAGTTAGTCATTACGGGTGCATCGGCTACCATAGGTTTATGATAGGTTTTGCTCAGTGCATTGAGCGCCAGACGACGGCCTACCTCCTGTTTATTTTTAGGATGAATATCGTTGGCATCGCCTATATCAGTGGCCACGACCATACCGGTGTTATCTAAATGAAGCGCTGTAGCCTGCGCCTCACGCAGATATGCCCACTGCGATTCGGGTTGCACGGTTTTAGGTTCCATAAAGCCGGCTAACTGTACGAAATAGAAAGGCAGGTTGGTGCCCCATTTCTGGCGCCAGTCGTTTATCAGAGTTTTAAACAACACGCTGTATTGCTGATTACGACCTACATTGTTTTCGCCCTGATACCAGATGACTCCCTGAATAGGATAGTTGATCAGCGGATTGACCATTCCGTTATAAAGCACCGATGGATGCCCTGAATGGTCTGGCGAACTTGGCATTGGCGGCATTTCGGCCATGTCGATACCGATACGATAATTCCAGTCGCCTGCCAGCGAAATGCGCTGACCGTTACATTCCATATAAAGATTAGCAGCATCTCCATACAAACCGCCATCACCCTGAAGGTCTGAAATCTGAATGGTGATTGCCGATTTACCGGCCTTCACAAGATTTGCCGGAATGGTATATTTACGTGTCACATTGAAGCCAACGGTTTTGCCAACTTCTTTTCCGTCGAAATAGGTCACGTCATCGTCATCGATGGTTCCAAGGCTAAGCGTTACAGCTTTTCCTGCCCACGAAGCCGGGATATCGACCTCTTTTCTGTACCATACAACGCCATCGAGCCCGGCAAGTCCCTGTTTTTCCCAGTAACCGGGTGCCTGTATCGTTCCCCAGTCGCCGGCCGGTCCTGGAGTAGTAGCCCATAAAGCCACACCGTTTTTCTGTCCGGCATCTTTCGAAACCAGCATTTGATTCCATTCAGCAATATCTTTGGCATAATTGGCACGAAGCTGATCGTAAGACAATCCATTCTTCATTTTATCGAGTTCGAAGTCGAAATCACCCATCTGCGCCAGCGCATCGGCACTGGTCCATGCTTCGGCAGGCGTTCCGCCCCAGGTACAGTCAATCACTCCGATAGGTATTTGCAAGTCGTTCCATAGCTGACGGGCAAAGAAGTAGCCTACAGACGAGAATTCTTCTACATCCTTAGGTGTACATGATTGCCAGCCACCATTGTTCAGTATAGCTTCATCAGAAGGGAGCACATTCGTGGTTTTACGGATTTGCAGCAAACGGATATTCGGATAGTTGGCCTCGGCTATTTCCTGGCGATAATTATCAACCTGTCCCCATCCGGCAAGAGGCATCTCCATATTCGACTGACCCGAGCAAAGCCAAACTTCGCCCGACATGATGTTCTTCAATGTCAGCTTCTCGCCATCAGTAAATGTCATGATGTAGGGTCCGCCTGCAGGAGGCGTCTGTATTTCTATGCTGAAACTGCCATCGGCAGCGGCTTTAGTGCGGTAAGAGTTATTATCCCAGCTGGTAATCAGCGTTACATTTCTTTTTGCCCTTGCAGTACCATTGATCGTTAATGTACGGTTCTGCTGTAATACCATATTGTCTGTGAAGTAGGCAGGTAGCTGTACTTTGGCCTGCACAAGAAGCGGCATCGAGGCAACGGCTATTCCAAGGCCAAGATGCTTTAAATAGTTTTTCATGATGAATGATGTTTAAATTAAAGGCGTTAAGTTGAGGGATGGCTAAATTAGAGTATTTGCTTAAAAGATGCAAACTATTGACATAAAAAAATACCCTCCGCTTTCCAAAAGGTAAGCGGAGGGCGATCATTCTATAAATAAGTAGCTATTGAGCTGTGCTGATTATAAGTTAAAAGCTTCTTTCACTTTATCTACATAGTCCAGCTTTTCCCATGTAAAGAGTTCTACTTCCATGGTTTTGTTGCCTTCGTAGCGAGATTCGAAAGTCTTTGTAACGATCTGTGGTTCGCGACCCATATGACCATATGCAGCTGTTTCGCTGTAGATCGGGTTACGCAATTTCAGACGGTCTTCGATTGCTTTAGGGCGCATATCGAAGATTTCATCCACCTTCTTAGCGATTTCGCCGTCAGTCAAGTCAACGTGGCTTGTGCCATATGTATCGACAAAGATATTGATAGGACGTGCCACACCGATAGCGTAAGACACCTGTACCAGCATTTCATCGGCTACACCGGCTGCTACCAGGTTTTTAGCGATATGACGTGAAGCATAAGCTGCACTACGGTCTACCTTACTTGGGTCTTTACCCGAGAAAGCACCACCACCGTGAGCACCTTTACCACCATAAGTATCGACAATAA
>CAMTOS010000200.1 GCA_947074195.1 uncultured Bacteroides sp. | reverse complement strand
CACGGGAGTGTTGGCCTGCTGTACAATTCCAACTTTAATCTTTTTCATTATCTATTTATCTATATGTGGTTTATTTTATTACTCCTTCAGGATATTGCATCGTAACGCAGTGAAGTGAACCATGCTGACGAATCAATGCACAGCAATCAATGCCAACCAGTTCATAGCCCGGGAAAGCCTCTTTCAGAACGGCAGCAGCCATTTCATCATTCTCAGGCTGATTGTAAGTAGGGTATAATACTGCGTTGTTTATGATCAGGAAGTTGGCATAAGTTGCCGGTAAGCGCTCTTTGTCTTCATCGTAAATGGCATCTGCCATTGGCAAAGGCAATAAGCGAAAAGGCGTACCCGATGCAGTCTTAAATGTCTTCAGTTGCTTTTCCATTTCCAGAAGCGCATCGTAATGCTCATCATCTTCATCAGTGCATGCCACGTATGCAATCGTATCGTTCGGACAAAGTCGGGCCAGTGTATCAATATGGCTATCGGTATCGTCACCGGCCAGATAACCGTGGTCGAGCCAAAGCATCTGCTTTAAGTCGAAATTAGCTTTCAGATAAACTTCCACATCTTCTTTCGTCAGTTCGCCATTGCGGTTGGGCGATAGCAGACATTCTGAAGTCGTAAGAAGCGTGCCATATCCGTCGCTTTCGATAGAACCGCCCTCCAGCGCAAAACTCAGCCGGTTGATGTATTCACCGTGCAGAACACCCGCTTCATGTGCCTTGCTGGTGATTAAATTATCTTTATTGGCTGCAAACTTCAATCCCCAGCCGTTGAATTTAAAGTCCATAATCATGGGCGTACGATGATTCATCATGGTAATCGCACCATGATCGCGTGCCCATGTATCGTTTGAATCACACTGGAAGAAGCGCACATTTATCATGTTCACCTTATCTTCAATCTTCTTCTTCACTTCATCGGGCTCGGGGCTGACAATGAGAAGCAGTTCGCGTTTGGCAATTTCGCGTGCAATTTCAATAAAGCACGATTCCACTTCGTCGAGCATATATGCCCAATCGGTGCCGGCATGCGGCCATGTCAGTTGCACACCACTTTGCGGATACCATTCAGCCGGCAGAAAAGGTTTTAATATCTCGTTTTGCACAGGTTGTAAAAGTTCGGCAGTAAGTTTACAAGTCTTTTCTTTTATCCCGGTATAAGCTACCTTTACATTGACTTCCATATATGTTTATTTAATTATTGTTTGGGTTTACGATCGAAAAAAGGATTTTTCGAAGAAGCAGAAACAGGAATAGCATATACCTGCTTACATTCTCCGAGCCATTTCAGTTGTTGAGCAGCCAGGCCGGCAGAGAACATCACACGTGTATCTACTCTGTGATCTGCAGCTGTGGCACATGCCGAACCGATGGCAATACCCACATCAACACTATTGATTTCGCAAGGTACCCCTTCTGTACGCGAAGCGCAGGTAGCAAAACCGCAATGTCCGCAGTTCAGTCCCTGAGCCTGATCGATAGTACCAATCAGTATAATACATTCCGCCTGGAGAATGTTTTCTGCATCTCTGTAAAAGAAGTTCAGACCGGTTTCATCAGCAATACTTATCATTTTTTCTGAAAGGACCTTTAAGTCATCTCCGGAAACCATTATTACTTCAATAATGTCAACACCTTTGCCTTTTGGCGCTGTGCGGGCAGCAGTCATCATTTGTCTGGCAATGTGCAAGACCTGTTCATGGCGGCAATCTCGTTCGTTTACTATCATTTTAGCAGTTATATTAAGTTAGCTTATTGCAAATATAACAACATTATCGCATAAAAGAGTTGAGTTAAATTACGAAAAAAGAACTTTAGGACTTATTTTAAACTCCGATTTAAGGCGGGAATAGGGCGAAAAGTCCTATTTTTGCAAAAAAGGATAAGATAAAAGATGTTGCAAATAGAAGATGCAAGTATAACATTTGGCGAGACTACTCTTTTTTCCGGCTTAAATATTAATTTACGGGACGGAGAGCTGGCATGCATTCAGGGAACTTCGGGAAAAGGTAAAACATCGTTGCTCAACGCCGTGATGGGTTTTGTGCCTTTAAGTAAAGGCCGTATTATTGTAGATGGAATAGAGCTGAACCGCGAAACCATTGACATCATTCGTAAACACATTGCCTGGATACCTCAGGAACTTGCTTTGCCCTCCGAAAGGGTGAAAGAGATGGTGCGTCTGCCTTTTGAACTGAAAGTCAATAAAGGCACTTCTTTTTCCAAGCGCAAGCTTTTTGATTATTTTGAAACACTTGGTCTGACGAATGATTTATACCAGAAGCGTGTGAACGAGATCTCGGGCGGACAGCGTCAGCGCATTATGATTGCCGTAGCCGGTATGCTCAATAAAAAGCTGATCATTGTCGATGAGCCTACTTCAGCACTCGATGAAGCCTCTTCGGCACGTGTGCTTTCTTTTTTTCTCGATAGAGCCAAAGAAGGAGTGGCCACACTGTCCGTATCGCACGACCGTAAATTTGCTGCAGGGTGTCATCGTCTTATCGAATTAATCTAACCAATATCAGATTTTACATAGAATGGAATCCATAGATATATCATATTTACATCTGTTTATAGGATTATTGTTGCTGATAGTTCCTGTATTTTATCTCTATAAATTTAAAACAGGGCTGGTTAAGGCAACAATAATAGGTTCTGCACGAATGATTATTCAGCTTTTCCTGATCGGGGTTTACTTAAAGTACCTCTTTCTTTGGGACAATCCATGGATTAATTTTCTATGGCTGATTATCATGGTGTGCGTAGCTGCACAAACCGCCATGGTTCGAACGGGATTAAAGCGAAGCATTCTTTTTATTCCGGTAGTGGTGGGCTTTCTGGGCAGTGCGCTGGTGGTAGGTTTCTATTTTATGGGCGTTGTGCTGCGGCTCGACAATATCTTTGATGCGCAATATTTCATTCCGATTTTTGGCATCATTATGGGCAATATGCTTTCCAGCAATGTGGTGGCGCTCAATATCTATTACAGCCGGTTAAAGCGCGAAGAGCAAATGTATCGTTACTTGCTGGGAAATGGAGCCACACGTCAGGAAGCTTTAGCCCCGTTTGTACGCGAAGCCATTGTGAAATCATTCAGTCCGCTTATTGCCAATATTGCTGTAATGGGACTAGTGGCCTTGCCCGGAACCATGATCGGGCAGATCTTAGGGGGTAGTTCTCCGAATGTGGCCATCAAATATCAAATGATGATTATGGTCATTACCTTCACTGCATCGATGCTATCGTTAATGATAACGCTTTCGCTGGCATCGCGCAAGTCGTTCGATGCTTATGGCAAATTACTACCTGTTATGAAGGAATGATGAATGAGGAGTTGCTGGAAAGATTGCTGGAAGAAGTAGGGAAGATAAACATCCCCGGATATTTTATTACTGCTATTCCGGCCGACTCGCAGGAATCACTTCCTGCTGATCTGCACAGTTTTCTATCTGAAAAAGCTGCTGTTATTGCCGGCGGATCAAAGGCACGCCGCTTTGTTTACCGCAAGAATAAATGGTGCATTTATTTTACCTTTTTTCCAACCGACAGTGTAGTAGATGAGCGTTATGCCTTAAAAAA
>CAMTOS010000199.1 GCA_947074195.1 uncultured Bacteroides sp. | reverse complement strand
CCTTGTTTCTTGTCCAAACGTTTAGACTTCCTCTTTCGTCCCCAACCAGGCAGGAATGCTGCCACAAGTATTACTATAATTATAGCAATCAACAATAGTAAAGTTCCCATAAATAGTTATTTATTTAAGACTTAACAAAGTGAAGCATGATGTAGTTTAAGATTTAAGCCGGTTTTAGACCATATAGATATGGCATGACAGTAATTTTTATCGATGACTAATGATGACATCCCTTATATTAGAGCAATGATCAGTACTGCATAATGAGAATTTTTACCTAATTTTGCGGCGTTTTAAATAGGTATGTATTTTACTTCTATCGATGAAGTAAGTTTATTTTAAAAAGACAGGATGAAATCTGATATAGAAATAGCTCGCGGTGTTGAGCTGAAAAAAATCAAACAAGTTGCCGAGAGCATAAATATCCCTCGTGAGGAAGTTGAGAATTATGGGCGTTACATAGCAAAAATACCCGAACATCTGATTAATCAGGAGGCAGTAGATAAGAGTAAATTAATCTTGGTGACAGCCATTACAGCCACTAAAGCTGGAATTGGTAAAACAACTGTTTCCATTGGTTTGGCACTGGGTCTTAACAAAATCGGAAAGAAAGCCATCGTCGCTCTTCGCGAACCATCACTCGGTCCATGCTTCGGAATGAAGGGTGGGGCAGCCGGTGGTGGTTATGCACAAGTACTTCCTATGGAGAAAATCAATCTGCACTTCACTGGCGATTTCCATGCCATCACTTCGGCACACAATATGATCTCTGCATTATTAGATAATCATCTTTATCAGAATAAATCGAATGGCTTCGGTCTGAAAGAGATTCTTTGGAAAAGAGTACTGGATGTAAACGATCGTTCTTTAAGAAATGTAGTTACCGGTCTTGGCAATAAAACAGATGGTATCACGCAGCAGTCGGGATTCGATATCACACCAGCATCCGAGATTATGGCCATTTTATGTCTGGCAACCGACATGAATGATTTGCGTCGCCGTATCGAAAACATTCTTCTGGGATTCACCTATGACAACAAGCCATTTACAGTGAAAGATCTGGGTGTGGCAGGTGCTATTACTGTATTGTTGAAAGATGCCATTCATCCTAACCTGGTACAGACTACAGAAAATACTGCCGCCTTTGTACATGGCGGTCCGTTTGCCAATATTGCACATGGTTGCAACTCAATCCTGGCCACTAAAACAGCAATGACTTTTGGAGATTACGTAGTAACAGAGGCCGGTTTTGGTGCTGATCTGGGTGCAGAGAAATTCTATAATATCAAATGCAGAAAGAGCGGCTTGCAACCCTGTCTTACTGTAATTGTGGCAACGGCACAAGGTTTGAAGATGCACGGAGGCATAAGTCTTGACAGAATAAAACAACCGAGCCTTGAAGGTTTAAAAGAAGGCTTGAAGAATCTCGATAAACATGTCCGTAATCTGAAAGAATTCGGACAAACGGTTATTGTTGCTTTCAACAAATATGCTTCGGATACTGAAGAAGAGATTGAACTTTTGCGCAACCATTGCGAGAAAGATTTAGGAGTAGGTTTTGCTATCAACAATGCTTTTGCAGAAGGCGGAGAAGGAGCTATCGAACTGGCAGAACTCGTTGCCAAAACGATTGAAGAGAAACCATCTGCGCCATTAAAATTCACTTACGATGATACTGATTCAGTAGAGCGCAAAATTGAAAAAATAGCAACCAACATCTACGGTGCCAGCGTAATCACCTATAGCACCATTGCCCGTAATAAAATTAAACTGGCACAGGAATTAGGAATCACCCACTTCCCGGTTTGTATGGCTAAAACCCAATATTCGTTCTCTGCCAATGCTAAAATATATGGTGCCGTAAACAACTTCGAGTTCCATATAAAAGATATCGTCATCAATAACGGTGCTGAAATGCTGGTAGCTATTGCAGGCGAAATCATGCGTATGCCGGGATTACCCAAAGAACCGCAAGCCAAACATATTGACATTGTTGATGGTCAGATAGACGGATTGAGTTAAGCTGGTTAAAGAAAATAGCATCGTGATTATGCGATGTAGAAAGGGCGAATTATGTTAAAGTAATTCGCCCTTGTTATTATAATATGAAATATCAATAATAAGTATTCTATCTCAAATCCTCCAGTACTTCAGTCGCTTTCCCTGTATAATATCCTTGTTCATCTATTATCTTTAGAAGCATCTCTATCGCTTTCTTCTTATCGTGCGTTTTCAGATAAAACAAAGCCAGATTCCAACAAGCATCTTCATAATAAGGGTGGATGTCACCTTCGTTCACTATTTCTATCAATCCGGAAATCGATTCTTTAGCATATCCTTCCTGCCATAATTTTAATGCCTGGTCATAATCCTGACTATCATAAGCACCTCTTCCAGGTGTTGCTTCGGTGATAGGTTCATAATAGCGATTATAAATACTATCATAGAATTGATTGTCGAAGTGGCGTTTCAGTCCAAAAGCCAATATAAATATCGCGGCGGCAGATATGCTCCAGATCATAAATCTTTTGAATACCGGACGCTCTCTTTTAGTAAAAGTCTTTTTCGCTGTCTGCTGATCGCAACGTTTCAGTTGTTCAAAAATATCTTCATCTTCCTGCTTGCCGACCTCATTAATCGCCTGAAGTAACTCAGTATGTATAGAGATTTGTCTGAGCAACTGCTCATCACTCTCTATCTTTTGTTCGAAAGCGATTCTTTCAGTCTCATTCATCTCGCCCAGCAAGTAGCGGTCAATATTTTCCTCCATTTCCAGTTTCATCACTTAGCGGCTTTTTGTTTTTGATAATTGATTCTTGTATGAAGCATATTTTTTACTTTCTGCATACAGCGGTATTTTGTAGCTTTCACTGTATCGGCATCTTTATAACCCAAACGTTCGGCTATGGTTGTCATTGAAAAAGAATCGTAATAGTAGCCGAACAAGATTTCCCGGCAAGGTTGTTCAATACCATTCACTACGTCATAAATCTCCTTTTGATAAGGATGAGTATCATCACCTGTCAAATGGCTCAGACTATCCCAGTTAAAATCATTCTGATCTTCCGAAACAGGTTGAATCTGTTTCAGAAGACTATTCGCCTTATTCATTCCTATTCTTATCAGATAGGTAGATAACGAGCATTTCAGTTCAGTCAGCTTATTGGTACGTATATTCTGATAAAGAGCCATTATGCTTTCCTGATAAAGGTCTTCAATATCATCTGATTTAAGCGTATTATAATGTTTTCCTATGAAGCGGATAAAGGGGCCTTTATTCGCTTCATACCATTGGGACAATTTATTTATATCAAGAGTTTCAGTGCTCATTTAGTTTCAGTTTCTTATTCTTCAGTGTAAGTAGTTTCCACAACCGGAGTTTGTCTGGCAATCTTGCGTACTTCATTTACGATATGTTTAGTCCATAATTGTGGATTGTCTATTGGATAGATCTCCCATAATTGTGATAATATATATGAAAGCGGACCACCTGTCTCTCCATTCACTTTGATTTCTCTGTTAGTCTGATAAGATTTACAGGCACTGACTATCGTTAATTCAGCCAGATCCTGTCCTTTTATAAGTGGAGTATCAGTATTGGCCATGGTTCTGCGTTTCACATCGTCAGGATGCAATGCTTCTTCCGGATTGGGTGTAAA
>CAMTOS010000198.1 GCA_947074195.1 uncultured Bacteroides sp. | reverse complement strand
ATTCACTAGTGTCCACTTAAAACCATTAACAACCTCTATAATATGCTGTATATTAAATATATACAGCATATTTATTTACGTGGACTTTTGAATTGCTTACTTTTGTTTGTACTATCAATATGTAAGCATATGAATCAGGGTAAATATATCTTTAGTCAATTGTGCCAATTTCTTCCACGAAGGGTTTTTGATTGCATTGTCAATAAATATGACGGAAACAAATACATAAAATCATTTAGTTGTTGGAATCAACTCCTGGTCTTGATTATGGGGCAAATATCAAACAGAGAAAGTCTCCGTGATCTGGTTGTTTCCTTAAATGCCCATAAAGACAAGTTCCATCATTTGGGTTTTGGAAAAAGTGTAACCAGAAGCAATCTGGCCAAGGCAAATGAAATTAGAGAGGTTCGTATTTTCGAAGAATATGCCAATCGACTTATAATGATGGCCAAAAATAAAAGGCAAGTAAATCCCGAATTCCCATTTGAAAATGAAGTATTCGCTTTCGATTCATCCACGATAACCTTCTGTCTTAGTTTATTTTGGTGGTCCAAGCAGCATAAAGGAAAAGGTGGCGTCAAGCTACATACACTTTATGATATAAAATCAGAGATACCCTTGTTCAATATAATAACAGATCATACTTTTAGTGATTGTAACATTATGCCCTTAATACCTTATATACCAAGTGCTTTCTATGTATTTGATAAAGCTTATGTAAATACTCCGGAGCTTAATAGGATTAATCAACTTAATGCTTTCTTTGTCGTGCGTCGTAAACAGAATATGCAATATAAGGTTAGTGTAGACAGAAATTATAACAATGCAGAGACAGGAATAATGTCTGATCAGATTATTAAGTTTACATCGAGAGTAGCCAAGCGTGGTTATCCAGGGGAATTGCGTCATGTTCTATATTATAGCTCAGAACATAATACCACATTTTCATTTCTGACAAACAATTATGAGATATCCGCTGAGACTATTGCATTATTATATAAATACCGGTGGAAGATTGAAATCTTCTTCAAGTGGATAAAACAGCATCTTATTATAAAAGAATTCTATGGGACATCAGAAAATGCAATTAAAATACAAATATACAGTACTATCATAACGTATTGTTTAATACTGATAGTAAAAGAAGAATTGAAAATAGATCTTTCAGCTTATGAAATGTTGAGAATATTGAATTTTTCCCTTTTTGAAAAAACGCCCTTAAAGACATTGTTTAAGGACGATCCTTTGGAGGAGAATTATCAAAATGATAGACAATTAAAACTTATTTTTTTTTAGTGGACACTAGTGAATTCGATTCGCCCCTACAGAAATACAATAAAACACCTTCACCACCATCCACAAAAAAACTCACCCCTGTCCAGCGTCCTAAAAGAACCTGCACAGGGGTGAATCTATTGCAATTAGTATGTAGTAATAACGCTTAGCGCAATGCTTCCACTTCATCGGGAGTTAGCGGGATTTGCTTACCCAGTCTGCGGGCACCGCTGTCGGTGATGAGGTAGTCTTCTTCGTTACGGATACCGCCGAAGTCTTTGTAGGTCTGCACTTTATCGTAGTTGATAAAGTCGGTAAATTTACCTTCTTTGTGCCACAGGTCAATCAGTTCGGGGATGAAGTAGATACCCGGTTCAACGGTGAGGACAAAGCCGGGTTGCAGCGGAAGGGCGAGGCGTTGTGAGCGACGGCCGAACTGGGTGCTCTTTGGTTTGCCATCGTAACCTACCCATACTTCGCCAAAATTCTCCATATCATGCACATCAAGGCCCATCATGTGGCCCAGACCGTGAGGGAAAAACAGGGCGTGGGCACCTTCGCGTACGGCATCTTCTGCGTTGCCTTTCATCAGACCGAGGTTCTTCATGCCTTCTACCATAATGATCGATGCATAATCGTACACATCCATATAGTTTACACCAGGACGCAGGGCAGCCACCGAACCGGTGTGCATGGCGTTCTGAATTTCGTACACTTCGCGCTGGCGGGTGGTGAAGGTTTTCGATGCGGGGATGGTGCTCGACATATCGCCGGCATAGCCCATAGCGGTTTCGGCACCGGCATCAATCAGGAACAAATCGCCTTCGTTCACACGGTTGCCATGGAAGTGGTTGTGCAGGGTTTGTCCGTTGATGGTGGCGATGGTGGCGAAAGAGGTTTCGCAACCGTTGGCCATAGCCACTGCTTCCATTTCGGCCACTACCTGATACTCCATCATGCCGGGGCGAAGAATCTTCATGGCGGCAATGTGCATATCGGCTGTCACGTTGCAGGCACGTTCAATCTCGACAATCTCTTCTTCGGTTTTGAAGTTACGCTGGCTCACCACGGCACGGATAAAGGGCACCGATCCGGGTTGCTCATCGGGTGGAAGACCCAGCCAGTTCATCAGTTTCAGACGATGCTCGGCACGGTATGGCGGCAGATAGTTCACGGGGCGTTTATCTACGCCGCATTTATCGATGAATTCGACCAGCTTCTTGGCCGGCAATACCTCGGTCACGCCCACACGTTCTGCTTTCTGATGCAGGGTTGGCTGTACGCCCATCCAGATGATGTCGTCGATGGTGAGTTCATCGCCAAAGATGATGGTACGGTCGTTGTCTATATCTATCACAGCAGTGAGGCCGCTGGCTGAGATGCCAAAATAATAGAGAAAGGTGGAGTCCTGACGGTAACGGAAGGTGTTTCCGGCATAGTGTAAACCCTGTTCGTCGTTACCCAGAAAGAGGTAAACTCCCGAACCTAATCGTTCTTTCAGCACGGCGCGGCGCTGCATATAAGTCTCTTTGCTAAACATAATGGATTACATTTAAAGTGATTGCAGCAAAGATATTTATTTATTTTAAACACCCGTTATTTCGGTCATAAAGATTTAACAGCCAGCCAGTATATTTTCTCCTGGATTCCTGCCACGAAGCGAATAGGAGTAATTCGCTTTTTCATCGGTGCAAAGATTCGAAACAAACGTCCGGATTTAGCTGTTATAGTAAAAAAACAGCATATAAATGGGGCTGTTTTAGTCTAAAAAGTTATTTTTGCAGACGATAATTTGAATATAACTATGCCGCAAAATCGTCAGATACAGTCGCAAAACCAACAGCAGGTACAAACCCTGTCGCCACAACAGATTCTGGTAGTAAAACTGCTCGAACTCTCGACCGTAGAGTTCGAAGACCGCATACATTCCGAACTGTTAGAGAATCCGGCCCTCGATGAAGGCAAGGAGGAAGAGACTGTGACCGATGTGATGACTCCCGAAGCCGATGGCGAGATGGAGAACACCGAGTACGATGCGATGAAGGACTATCTGAACGATGACGACATTCCCGACTATAAGCTGCAGGACAATAACCGTTCGCGCGGTGAGTCGCAGGAAGAGATTCCCATTGCAGGCGATGTGTCGTTCTATGAGGTTCTGCGCGAGCAACTCAAGGAGCGCGATCTCACCGAACATCAATTCGAACTGGCCGAATATCTTATCGGTTCGCTCGACGATGACGGACTGCTGCGCAAATCTCTTGAATCGATCTGCGATGAACTGGCTATCTACATCGGCATCAATACCGATGAGAAAGAGCTGGAAGAGGTGCTCGGCATCATTCAGGACTTCGACCCTGCCGGCATTGGCGCCCGCACGCTGCAAGAGTGTCTGCTCATTCAGCTGCGCCGCAAGTTAGA
>CAMTOS010000197.1 GCA_947074195.1 uncultured Bacteroides sp. | reverse complement strand
ACAGAACTACGCGATCATATATATTATGGTAAAGAAAATGAAGATGGTGTAGTCAAAATCTACAGTAAACATAAATTTGGTGATGAATGGGGAGCAAGTAGCGAACTGCCCGAAAGAATCAACGGCACAGGTGATAATAACTATCCGTTCGTTATGACCGATGGTATAACCATGTTTTTCGCCTCTACCGGAGAACACTCAATGGGTGGTTATGACATTTTTGCTACCCGATACAATTCGGATACTGATACGTATATGATTCCCGAAAACATTGGCATGCCCTTTAATTCACCTTTCAATGACTATATGTTTGTCATCGATGAATACAACGATTTAGGCTGGTTTGCATCAGACAGATATCAGCCCGAAGATAAAGTATGCATCTATGTTTTTGTCCCGAACAATTCGAATAATAAATATAATTATGACGAATACGACCGTGACGACCTGATTGCCTTTGCTCAATTAAAATCGATACAGGTAACATGGAGAGATTCTGTAGAAGTTGAAGAAGGGCTAATAAGGCTCAAAGAAACTATAAACTATGTACCCACTGCAGAGAGCCATGCCGAGTTCGTATTCATTCTCGATGATGCAACAAATTATTACCATTATTCTGATTTCCGCTCATCGCAGGCACGGGAATTGTTTCAGCAATATCAACAAAAAGTTGCCGATATTCAGCGCCAGACTTTAAAATTAGAAGAATTGCGCATACAGTATATTAATGTTGCCGATACAGATAAATCGAAACTTGCTCCATCCATCATCGATCTTGAGAAACGTATCGATCAAATGGAAGACGAGCTAACTGCACTCGAGATTCAGATCCGCAGTCTTGAGAAAAAATCAAACTAAGACATCGCGACCGCTTAATAATCAGCTAAATAATGTTGATTCTGCCCCAACTTAAGCTGTCAATAAAATATAAGACCTGCAAACATTAAATAGTTTGCAGTGTTCTTATTTCTTTAAACCAATAAAAGAGTTTAGAATATTATGAAAAAGTATTTTGCACCCTCAGAGCTTATTATCAATGAAGATGGCTCTGTATTTCACCTTCACGTAAAACCGGAATGGCTGGCCGATAAAGTAATTCTTGTTGGCGACCCTGGCCGCGTGGCGCTTGTTGCCTCACATTTCGATGAAAAAGAGTGTGATGTAGAAAGCCGTGAATTTAAAACAATCACCGGTACATATAAAGGAAAACGTATTACAGTAGTATCAACCGGTATTGGTTGCGACAATGTGGATATTGTAGTAAACGAACTTGATGCTCTTGCTAATATCGATTTCAATACCCGCGAACAGAAAGAAACACTTCGTTCACTCGAAATGGTTCGCATCGGTACCTGTGGTGGTTTGCAGGCAAACACCCCAGTAGGGACGTTTGTTTGTTCTGAAAAATCTATCGGTTTCGACGGACTTCTGAACTTCTACGATGGCCGCAATGCCGTTTGTGATTTGCCTTTCGAACGTGCATTCATCAACCACATGGGCTGGACAGGCAATATGTGTATTCCTTATCCATATGTAATCGATGCCAATCCTGAATTGCTTTTCAGAATTTCAGGCAATGACATGGTACGTGGTGTAACGATTGCAGCCGGTGGTTTCTTCGGACCTCAGGGACGTGAATTGCGTATTCCACTTGCCGATCCGCATCAGAATGATAAGATCGAAGCATTCGAATATAAAGGCTATAAGATTACCAATTTCGAAATGGAAAGCTCGGCACTTGCCGGACTTGCTAAACTGATGGGACACAGAGCAATGACCGTATGTATGGTTATCGCCAACCGTCTGATAAAAGAAGCCAATACCGGCTATAAGAATTCTATCGATACATTGATTCAAACTGTATTAGATCGTATTTAATATGAGCAAAACATTCGTCGCTATCGATTTCGAAACTGCCACAGGTTACAGAGATTCTGCCTGTGCCATTGGTATAGTAACTGTAGAAGATGGAATAATCGTAGATGAATATTTCAGTCTGATACAGCCACCCGATAATCAATACTGGCGATCGAATATAAATGTACATGGCATCACCCCGGAAATGACAGAAGATGTTCCGGGGTTCCATGCCGTCTATCCCGAAGTAAAGAAAAGGCTAAAAGGGAAAACAGTTGTTGCCCACAATGAAGTATTCGACCGAAGCGTACTGAAACACACCATGCGCATGTATCGTTTCGATTACGATGAACTATTCATTCCTGATCGCTGGGAATGTACCTGTCGCATTTACCGTTCACTGGGCTATAAACCTGCCGATCTCAAAACCTGCTGCATGCGCAATGACATCCAGCTAAACCACCACGAAGCCCTGTCAGATGCCAGAGGCTGCGCCCTACTCTACCAACTCTATTTAGACAGCATTTAACCGCCATTTAAAATCTATTTAACCGGCATTTAAACATTATCCATCCTAAAATTGTATCTTTGTTTATCTAAACTGTAAGATTATATGAACCAGGATACTATTTGTGCTATTGCCACAGCTCAGGGTGGTGCCGTAGGGATGATTCGCGTATCAGGCCCCGATGCCATAACCATTACCGACCGCATTTTTACTCCGGCAAAAAAAGATAAACATCTGAAAGATCAGAAACCATACACTATGACCTTTGGCCGCATCATTCACAACAACGAAGTGATAGATGAAGTATTGGTTAGTCTTTTTAAAGCCCCCCACTCTTACACCGGCGAAAACTCAACCGAAATCACTTGTCACGGTTCAGCCTATATCCTGCAGCAAGTCATGCAACTTCTCATTGCAGAAGGTTGTCGCATGGCCACACCCGGCGAATTTACCCAGCGTGCCTTTCTCAATGGCAAAATGGACCTCAGTCAGGCCGAAGCCGTTGCCGATCTTATCGCCTCATCATCAGCAGCCACACACCGCTTAGCCATGAGTCAGATGCGTGGTGGTTTCAGCAAAGAACTGATTTCGCTCCAGCAACAACTCCTTAACTTCACATCAATGATAGAGTTAGAACTCGATTTCAGCGAAGAAGACGTAGAGTTCGCCGACCGCAGCGCCCTTCGTTTATTGGCAGATAACATCGAACATACTCTGACCCGACTTGTAGACTCCTTCAATGTGGGGAATGCCATCAAGAACGGTGTGCCCGTAGCCATTATCGGTGAAACCAATGCCGGAAAATCGACCCTGCTCAATCTGCTTTTAAATGAAGAAAAAGCCATTGTCAGCGATATTCACGGTACAACCCGCGATGTGATAGAAGATACTGTCATCCTTGGCGGCATCACCTTCCGCTTTATCGATACAGCAGGAATCCGCGAAACCAGCGACACCATAGAAAGCATCGGTATCGAAAGAACCTTCCAGAAATTAGAACAAGCCGAAATTGTACTCTGGATGATCGATTCATCCAATGCCTCTACCCAACTCGATGCATTGGCACAACGCGTATTACCCCATTGCAAAGACAAGCAACTCATCCTCGTCTTCAATAAAGCCGATCTGATCACTGATGATCAGAAGAAAGAATTAGAGCAGAAAGCCAAAGCATTATTAAAAGATGCCACCGGAAGCTATATCTTTATTTCAGCCAAAGAACATCAGCATACCGACGATTTAGAGAAACTCCTTATCAAATCGGCCCACCTGCCAACAGTGACTCAAAACGACGTCATTGTAACAAATATTCGTCATCACGAAGCCCTAAACCA
>CAMTOS010000196.1 GCA_947074195.1 uncultured Bacteroides sp. | reverse complement strand
TTATTGATTATAAACTGATGAAAACTAACTGTGTTTATCTTTTATTCTTTCGAAATCATCTTTTGTAACTCCACCGGTTCATTGGTCGTAATGAAATCGATGTCATGCTTTATACACCATTCCATAGCCGATGGTTTATTGACCGTCCAGACATTCACTTTCAGGCCCAGTGCATGACATTCTTTAATCCATTCCGGATGCTTTTCGTAAACACTATACTGATAGTCCGGCCCTGCACAACCCATCGCTTTTAGTTGTTGCGGATTGAGGTTACCATCCAGATAATAGACCGGTGTACCCTTGGGAGCCAGTCTGATAAACTCCTCTACCGCATGTTTCGAGAAAGAGATATACTCCATCCGGTTATCGAAACCAAACGCTTTCACCATCGCCACGATCTTCTGCACCGCTTCCGTTTCGCGCTGCGCCGATTTCAGCTTCTTCAGCTCCAGAATCAGTTTAATATCAGTCTTCTTTGCCGCATCGAAGTATTGTTGCAGCGTGGGCATCTGCTCCCCGTTTTTCAGCTTCAGTGTATTGAGTTCGGCAGCGGTAGATTTCTCCATCTTCTTGCCATGAAGCGAAGCATCGTGATTGACCACCAGCTCGCCATCGGCCGATAGCCATACGTCGAATTCGCTGCCATAACAGCCTATTGAATCGGCTTTCAGAAGTGAAGCGATACTATTCTGAGCCGATCCGTCGGTTTTCCAAAACCCGCGATGGGCAATGACTTTGGTCTGAGCATGAACGGTTTGCATCATAGAGCATAGTGCAATTAAAAAATAAATACAGAATTTCTTCATTTCGTTTCAGGGTTAGTTGAAGTTTGTCGTTCAGCAGACAAATATATCAGATTTCATATATTCTGCTACTTTTTGGCATAGAAAAAATGAAGAAAAAGAGAGTTTCAGGTCAATTTAGAGGGGCAATGTTACATTGACGTGAAATTATGACGTAGTATATAAGGAGGCAGAAATAAGAAAAGGGTGTAAAGCACTTACACTTTACACCCTGATGCTGATTTATTGAGTGGGTTGTTTGGTCTATAAAGATGCGATTTGCATTTCTTTGATGCGATCGAAGATTGTAAACAAATCTTCTACAGATTCGGTGCGCAGCATCGCTATACGGGTTTCGCGGAAATTAGGAATACCCTTGAATAGCGGGGTGGCGGCCAGATGGCGGCGGATGTGAATGATACCTCGGCGTTCGTCAAGACGTGCCACACTGTTTTGCACCTGCTCACGAAGTACATCGAGATACCAGCCGAAAGCTTCGGGCGAGAGTTCTTCGCCCGTCTCGAGGAAATGCTTCACTTCACGGAAAATCCACGGACGGCCGATGCTGCCACGACCAATCATCACGGCATCTACGCCATAGCGGTCGAAACACTCTTTGGCACGCTGCGCAGTAGTGACATCGCCATTACCAATAATCGGAATGTGCATACGGGGGTTGTTCTTCACCTCGCCAATCAATGTCCAGTCGGCCTCGCCGGTATACATTTGCGAGCGGGTACGCCCGTGAATAGCCAGTCCGGCTACACCACAATCCTGCAACTGCTCGGCCAGCGGAACAATAATCTTGTTGTCGCAATCCCACCCTAAGCGCGTTTTCACCGTCACGGGAATGTTCACGGCATCGACCACCGCCTTGGTGATCTCCAGCATCTTGGGCACGTTTTGAAGCATACCTGCACCTGCTCCCTTGCCAGCCACACGCTTCACCGGGCAACCGAAGTTGATGTCGAGAATATCGGGCTGAGCCTCTTCCACAATCTTTGCAGCCTCAACCATGGAGTCCACATCGCGGCCGTAGATCTGTATCACTACAGGGCGTTCTTCATCGCTGATGTGCAGTTTCTGCTGCGTCTTGTTCACCGAACGGATCAGGGCATCGGCCGAAACGAATTCGGTGTATACCATATCGGCACCAAAGCGTTTGCACATCAGACGGAAGGCGGCATCGGTCACGTCTTCCATCGGTGCAAGGAGTATCGGATATTTTCCTAAGTCTATATTTGCTATCTTCATGAATCTTTAATGTTGGGCGCTTAAGTTATCTAAACTTAACTAATTCGCTAATTGACTGCAAAAGTAGGGAAAATCATTTACCTTTGTATCCTCATTATCCAATGATTAGTGAATTATAAGATATGGAATTAAATTTAAAAGATTTCGAAATCATGGCACCGGTAGGTTCGAGAGAATCTTTGGCGGCTGCCATACAGGGAGGAGCCGACTCTATTTACTTCGGCATTGAAAACCTGAATATGCGTGCCCGCTCGGCCAATACGTTTACGATTGACGACCTGCACGAAATTGCCGAAACCTGCAACGAGCACGGCATGAAGAGCTACCTCACGGTAAATACCATTATATATGACAATGACATCGAACTGATGCATACCATTGTAGATGCAGCGAAGAAAGCAGGCATCTCGGCTATTATTGCTGCCGATGTGGCGGTGATGAGCTATGCGCGCAGCATTGGTCAGGAGATTCACCTCAGCACGCAGCTTAATATTTCTAATGTTGATGCACTGAAATTCTATGCCATGTTTGCCGATGTGGTGGTACTGGCACGCGAGCTGAACCTGGACCAGGTGGCAGAGATCTATCAGCACATTGTTGACGAAAAGATCTGCGGCCCAAACGGAGAACTGGTGCGTATCGAAATGTTTAGTCATGGGGCATTGTGCATGGCTGTTTCGGGCAAATGCTATTTATCGCTTCACGAAATGAACAGCTCGGCCAACCGTGGTGCATGCATGCAGGTGTGCCGCCGCGCTTATGATGTGAAGGATAAAGAAACAGGTGTTGAACTGGAGATCGACAATGAATATATCATGTCGCCAAAAGACCTGAAGACCATTCATTTCATGAACAAGATGATTGATGCCGGTGTGCGTGTGTTCAAGATTGAAGGACGTGCCCGCGGACCTGAATATGTACGTACGGTAGTGGAATGTTATAAGGAAGCAATCAAGGCTTACCTCAATGGCGAGTTCACCGAAGATAAAGTAGAGGCCTGGGACGGCAGACTGAAAACCGTTTTCAATCGTGGCTTCTGGGATGGTTACTACCTGGGACAGCGTCTGGGCGAATGGAGCATGAACTATGGTTCGGAAGCTACCGAGCGCAAAATCTATGTTGGTAAAGGTATCCGTTATTTCAGCAACATCGGTGTGGCTGAGTTCCTTGTGGAAGCTGCCGAACTGGAAGTGGGCGACAAATTACTGATTACCGGCCCTACAACAGGTGCTGTCTTCACCACATTAGAAGAGGCACGTGTGGACCTTCAGCCGGTTGACAAAGTGAAAAAGCGTCAGCGCTTCTCGATGAAGGTGGATGAGAAAATCCGCCCAAGCGACAAACTTTACAAACTGGTATCTGCCGAAGATTTGAAGAAATCGAGAGCAGGTAAATAAGATAAACCGATAAACGGGAAGTGGCGTGATAATAAGATCGCCAACTTCCCGTTTTCTTATTTATAAACAAATCTATATCTACAAATGAAGAAAGTCTGTATCTACCTGTTCAACGGTTTCTCTGATTGGGAAATCGCCTATCTCACTCCCGAACTAAAGAAAAGCGAGCTTTGCGAGTTGGTTTATTTCTCAACAGATGGTAAATTTGTATCGTCTATGGGCGGCATGCATATAGTGCCTGATAAAGCACTGTCCGACATCCATCCCGATGAATTCGATATGCTGATACTGCCC
>CAMTOS010000195.1 GCA_947074195.1 uncultured Bacteroides sp. | reverse complement strand
TTCATCGCTGATTTCTTTGCTCCAGTTTGATTTGAAGGCCGATTTCTTCTGCAAAAAATAATGGACAGCTGTAACACCTACCCAAGTCGTAAGGTGACTTCTGAAATCGAACTGATTTAACAATGCCCAATGTTTCCGGGCCAGATAATGCCAGAATTCACGGATAAAATCGTCCTTATCCGTTGCATCGGGGAAAAGACGGGAAAGGATGTAGCCGAATATTCGATTACACTTTTGAAAAAAGAAATATTCTGTCAGACTATAATCGCCTGCCCTGAGACCTTCTATAAATTGCATGTCGGTATAACAGGCATAGTCGGTCGATGATTGGGGGATCAGCTTTTGCATAGTTTCGAAGTAAAAGTTATATATACAAAATAACTTCTTATTTAAAAGAATTGCAAGAGTTTAACCCTAAAATATGACTCTGTTTGCCGTTAACCGGATATTTCTTGAGATACATCAAGTATATACCCACGTTTTCTTTGAGTATCAACTCCTTTCGAATTTATTTGGCAACGACATATTTCTATAAAGCATTGTTTTTCCTATCTTTGCACCACTAACCCAAAAAGAAAAACAAGATGGCTAAATACAAACGAATTTTACTGAAACTCAGTGGCGAAAGTCTGATGGGTGATAAGAAAAGTGGTATCGACGAAACTCGTCTTGCAGAATATGCTGCGCAAATTAAGGCAATTCACCAGCAAGGTGTGCAGATTGGAATCGTAATTGGTGGTGGTAATTTTTTCCGCGGATTATCGGGTGCCGGTAAAGGTTATGATCGCGTAAAAGGCGACCAGATGGGAATGCTTGCTACAGTAATGAACAGCCTTGCACTGAGCTCTGCACTGGTAGCTGCAGGCGAAAAGGCACGCGTACTGACTGCCATTCGTATGGAGCCAATCGGCGAATTCTATAGCAAATGGAAAGCGATTGAATACATGGATGCAGGCGAAATCGTAATCATGTCGGCCGGAACAGGCAATCCATTCTTCACTACCGATACAGGTTCTTCACTTCGCGGAATCGAAATCGAAGCCGATGTAATGCTGAAAGGTACTCGTGTTGACGGTATCTATACAGCCGATCCTGAGAAAGATCCGACTGCAACGAAGTTCGACGAAATTACTTACGAAGAAGTGCTGAAACGCAACTTGAAAGTGATGGACTTGACTGCCACTTGTATGTGTATGGAAAATAATTTGCCTATCATTGTGTTCGACATGGATACGCCGGGCAATCTGCAAAAGGTAATCGATGGCGAAAACATCGGTACTTATGTGCACACCTAATTCCGAAAACAATGCCAAATAAGGCGTTTGCAGCCAATGCATAAAGCAATTTTATGATAAGTAGTGCGTAACTTCTGTCAATACTTATCGTAATTCTACCTAAAGCTTTGCCTATTTACATGGTATAAAAAACATAAAGCAAGAGCAAGATTTCCTGTAGATTCAGGTTGTCTTGCTTTTTTTATACCCTGATTCGAAGTATAAATCCGCCCACCCTCTCCTTTTTCCTCATCAATTTCTGTTTATCAGCCATAACTTCTCAGGTTATTAGCCATAGTTTGCCGGCAAACCGGTAAGCGCTCGCTGGCAAGTCAGCAAGCTTTTGTCAACAAATCGACTCTAAATCAGGCTCCAAAGGAATTTAAACAGAAGCCATATTGCGAATAATCAAAAAAAAGTCTATTTTTGTTCTTAATTCAGCATGATAATTATTTTAAAACAACTATAGATATGAAAGATGTAAAGACTTGCATTAACGATGCACAAGAGAAAATGGAGATGGCTCTAATTCATCTTGAGGACTCACTGGCTCATATCCGTGCCGGTAAAGCTGATATCCGCTTATTGGATGGCATTCGTGTAGATTCTTATGGTAGCATGGCTCCGCTAAACACTGTTGCAGCTATTTCTACACCCGATGCACGCAGCATTGCCATTAAGCCATGGGATAAAAGCATGTTCCGTGTTATCGAAAAAGCAATCATCGACTCTGATTTGGGTATTATGCCCGAAAACAATGGCGAAATCATTCGTATCGGTATTCCTCCGCTTACCGAAGAACGTCGTAAACAATTGGCTAAACAGTGTAAACAGGAAGCTGAAAATGCAAAAGTTAGTGTTCGTAACGCACGTCGTGACGGTAACGATGCATTGAAAAAAGCTGTAAAAGATGGTTTGGCTGAAGACGAACAAAAGAATGGCGAAGCTAAACTTCAGAAGATGCATGATAAATTTATCAAACAAATTGAAGATTTATTTGCAGCCAAAGAAAAAGAAATTATGACTGTATAAGGTCTAAAGAAAGAATAAATGCGGAGGGATGGGTAAGATGTTTCAACTTATCCTCTACTCCGCTTTTTTTATATCGATTTATAGAGAAAGGTAAGGCAATGAAAGGATTAGTTATAAAAAATACCGGTAGCTGGTATTTGGTGAAAACCGACGACGGACAAATGGTTGAGTGTAAAATCAAAGGTAACTTCCGTCTGAAAGATATCAAGAGTACCAATCCTATTGCGGTAGGCGACAGGGTGAATATCATCACCAATCCCGAAGGTACGGGCTTCATCAACGAGATTGAAGAACGCAAGAACTATATCGTCCGCAAATCGTCGAACCTCTCTAAACAATCACACATCTTAGGGGCCAATCTTGACCAGAGTCTGCTGGTGGTTACCGTGAATTACCCCGAAACTTCGACCATCTTCATCGACCGCTTTCTGGCTTCGGCCGAAGCTTACCGCGTTCCTGTTAAATTGATTTTCAATAAAATAGATGCATACAGCGAAGATGAACTGCGCTATCTGGATGCATTGATTCATCTGTATACCAGCATTGGCTACCCATGTTTCAAGGTATCTGCTAAAGATAATATAGGAATCGATGAGGTCAGAGCAGAATTGGTGGGAAAGATTACTCTATTCTCAGGTCATTCGGGTGTAGGTAAATCTACGCTGATCAATGCTTTGCTTCCCGATGCTAAATTAAAGACTGCCGAAATTTCTGCTTATCACAATAAGGGGATGCATACTACTACCTTTTCAGAAATGTTTCCTGTTCCCGGTGGTGGTTATATCATCGATACCCCAGGCATAAAAGGTTTCGGTACTTTCGATATGGAAGTCGAAGAGATCGGCCACTACTTCAAAGATATCTTCCACGCCTCAGCCGATTGTAAATATAACAACTGTACCCACCGAAATGAACCGGGCTGTGCTGTACGCAAAGCCGTAGAGAATCACACCATCAGCGAATCGCGCTACCATTCTTATCTGAATATGCTCGAGGATAAAGAGGAAGGCAAATACCGCGCAGCGTTTTAAGTTTCTGAAATCTGTATGTCCTGATTTTGCGTTGACTTCGCAGTGAATTTTGCATGGCTTTTGTTCCATACCACATCATCTGTGTATATATTTTCACTAATAATTGTAGAGACGCAGCGTGCTGCGTCTGAATACACAAAGCATCACATTCCCTTTTATTAAAGCGGTTCATACTACAAATACAGAGCTACATTCGCAGACGCTGCATACAGCGTCACTACATTTGAATACAGATATTTTACCATTATAACCAATTACATTTCGAAGTATAAAATGTTCCCATATTCATTCGATATAGCACTTTGTATGTATTAATATTTTACACACTATTGTAGAGATGCTGCGTGCAGCGCCTAAATACACAAAGCATCATATTCCCTTTTATTAAAGCGATTCATACTACAAATACGTAAGCCCTCGATAAACTACACCTTATATTACAAAAATAATCGCTATAGCTTT
>CAMTOS010000194.1 GCA_947074195.1 uncultured Bacteroides sp. | reverse complement strand
GGGACCCCCTGCTCCCAAAGCAGGTGCGCTAACCGGACTGCGCTACACCTCGAAATAAAATGTTTGCTGTGAAAAGTTTTTTTAAATTGTCGAGGTACCAGGATTCGAACCTGGGACCCCCTGCTCCCAAAGCAGGTGCGCTAACCGGACTGCGCTACACCTCGTTTTTTAAAGCCTTTTCTTTTAAAGCGCTGCAAAGATAGGGACAATTTTTAAATCTGCAATAGCTTGCCAATAAAAAAAGAAATAAAATTTCTGTGCAGACGGCAAAATCTGGCGTATGTTGTAGATTAATAGAATGTTGGCTAATGTGTTAAATAATGTAGCTGAGAATGCTTTGTCTGGCTGAAATTACTCCATACTTTGAATAACTTTATGCAATACTTTGCGTAGAGTTGCTTAAAGTATTGCGTAAAGTTACTTAAAGTATGTTCTGTTTGACTTTCCTAAATGTTTGATAAACAGTGTTATATGATAATGTTCTAAATGGCTATTATTTTGGCTTAATATTCGTGTGTCATTTTGCAAAAGATATTCTAATTTTGTATCCTGTCAAATTATAAAAACAATTCTATGAATGTACTTCTGAATTTATTATGGCTGATTTTTGGTGGCATATTTACAGCCCTCGAGTATTTAGTATGTAGTGTGGTAATGATGATTACCATTATCGGAATTCCTTTTGGTTTGCAAACATTAAAGATGGCTTCACTTGCTTTATGGCCGTTTGGTAAAAAAGTAGTTTCACGACCGGAAAGCGGCGGATGTCTGTATTTACTGATGAATATACTGTGGATTCTTGTGGGCGGAATCTGGATTTGTCTCAGTCATTTGGTTTGGGGTGTGGTTTTATGTATCACAATTATAGGTATACCATTTGGCATGCAACATTTTAAACTTGCCGGACTGGCTCTTACTCCCTTTGGTAAAGATATCGTTCCTGATTCTGGCAATTAACATCTATAACAGCATTTAAACCGAAACGCCATTCATGCATTACCTGTTGTATGAATGGCGTTTTCTTATTTATTCAATTCTGATTTCTTCTATCAACTCTTCGTCTTTCTTCTCGGCACGCTTTAACTTGCGATTCAATTTCTTTAGTTTCCATTTATTCCAGAAGAATAGTTCATTCCATTTATTGAAATCCTTTTTAAAGAGTAGTCCCACACCCTGGGTAGTCAGATTGGTTTTGGTGTAATACCGGTCGTTTGTTTCGTTATAAGCCTTTAAGCGGATATCCCCGGACTGATTTAGAAGATATTCTGCTTCAAAGTCTCCTACGAAATTTGAATTTGACATCGGGTTATCGCGATATCCGAAATTGCCATTGATCAGGAGGCGGTTGTTAAGCAACTGTCCGGAAAGAATTCCTTCTACCTCTACATCTGTCCAACCCTTTTCTCCGGTACTCAGGTTTGTGCCGATATTCCAGTTGTTGTTATCGATAATATGAGACAACATATTATTTAATTGCCCAGAAAGGGTAGACGATAAGACAGAAGACATCATATCCGACTGGCGACCGGTGCTGCTTTCCATATAGAACTTACCCAAACCTAGTAAGTAGAGCATTTGCATGTTCATTTGCTCTTCTGTGCTGATGTAGTTACGTACCAGTGTTTGAATTTCATCCTTTTCATTCGGCAAATCAATATTCATGGTCAACGTCGGATTGGTCAGATTGCCGGTAAGATTCATCATGCAGTTTACCTTAATATTAGGCTGTTGAACAATAGCCGATGCATCAGGAATCAGGTCGCTAAGAGAGGCTGATGAAACGGTATAGGAAGCCTGGATATCTAGTGTTGCATCCATTGGTGGTCCGTTAAATGTAATGCTACTACCATTGCGAATATTAAAATCTTTGCGTATGATTTCCTGCAAACTAAACTTATAGATTCCTTGCTGTATGGTATAGGTCCCGAATAATCGGACACTACCTTTATTATAGAATTCAGTGCGTATATTCCCTGAGCCTCTGGCAGTAATAACGTTACCTGTACCCGGATCGATAATAATCTTCATGGTTGCATCAGGAGTAGCATCGACGAGCAGGTTCAGGCGAATGTCAGCTTGTGTATTTACTGCTCTTTCCTGGCGCTCAAACTCTTCGAAATGTGTAAAGATATCGATTGAATCTACAATTCTTCTCGGAGTCTTATCTACAAAAGTAATAAACTGATTGCTGGTGGCCGAAATAGCTGCACTGGTAGAATAAGTAAATGTTGTATTTCTGTTGGTCGTAACGGCAACATTAGCATTCAGTCCGCTTCGGGCATTTCCTGTCAGCAGTGCATTTCCGGTGACATAAACTGTACCATAAAAAGGAAAATCGGGTGTTTCCTTCGTATTCATGACCAGCATGTTGTTCATATGAATATCAAGATTGTAATTTACATCCTTGAAATAATGGTATTTCACATATCCGTCAACTGTTCCGCTATTTCCTTCAGGATCACTGATTTTTACTTTGTCGAAGAAAATACCCTCCGGAGACATACGGATAGTATCGTTCACCAGAAATCTTGTATTTAAAATATCAAATTTTGTCGATGCATCAGTTTTTACGGCACCGTTCAATGTTAGTTCTTTGAATTTACCATAAAAATGCACATCCCCCGAAACTCTGCCTTTAAGTTCCTGCATTACATTTTCGGTATAATGCTGAATGAAGTCGATCGATAAGTTATCAGCTTTGATATTTAAATCAAGTCCTCCGGCAGGAGCAATAGGGTGTATATACCCCTTGACATAAGATTGCCCGATATAATCTTCTGTAATTACAGCATCTAGGTATATTCCTTTATTATGATTATGCCATGCACCATATATATTAAGGTCACCGAGCAAAGCGTTGTTCAGGCTAAAGTCTTTAATATTTAGTTTTGTGTCAAGTTGAGGATCACTCAGAAGATTGCTTGCATAAACCTTTCCGGTCGCATCGCCGGCAAATATGACATCATTGGTTACATTGGCAATATCAAAAATGTATCCGATATTGATGTTATTCATCTCAACGATAAGGCTATCTTCAGGATTCTTTGAGATATCTCCGTTTATGCTGAGAAATCTTTCATTATTTGTAAAATAGAAGTCACGAATAGTAATATACTCAGGTTCGATAGAAATCTTAGCGGGATGAATATTCCAGATTGAATCATTGAGAATCACTCTGGTTGGATTGATATTAATAAATGTACTGAGTTTTGAGGGATCAGATTCAGGGCGATTGAATTCAGCAATAGCATTGAGGTGTCCGCTATAAGTTGCTGCTGCATTGTTTCCCCAATTCAGAGTAGTGTTGATTTGATTATCAGCAGCTTTGGTTTGGAGAGATATGTTTACAGCACCTTTTTGTTTTTGCTGCGTCAGACGTATTTCACCCTTAAAATTTTCCTTATTATTATCCAGCAGGAACATTCCGGATTCAATATACTTATTGTCATATCTTAGCCGGGGGAAATACCCTTCAAGATGCATCTGATTAGTTTCGTCATTTAAATATCCTTTTATGGTCGATGGGGTATATAAATGTACAGGTATGTCAAATACATCGGAAAGAATGTTAGTATTAAGTATATCAATACTGACTGTGAAATTATTGTTTATCGATTTCTGCTTTTTGGGAAGCGGAATTAAAGCCGGCAAATAACGGTTTAATATAGTGCTGATACTTTGAGGAATATCATTATATCTGAAATTCCCGGAAAGCGTGGCTTTCAGGAAATCAGAGTTTATTGTAATTCGTTTATCGCTGGTATTATATTGTGTTGCAGTAACAATGAAACTATCAAGAAAATAATTCTTTGCCGGAGATACATAGGCAAAGCTGTCTACATTAATCTAGATCGGAAGAGCACACGTCTGAACTCCAGTCACCGCTCATTATCTC
>CAMTOS010000193.1 GCA_947074195.1 uncultured Bacteroides sp. | reverse complement strand
TAATCGCCTTGAAGTGAGCCAACAACAACATGCCATAAATAAGATGCGTGAAATGCTGGCTCAGGATGCAAAAATCATTGCATTGCGGACTTCGGTAAGACAGGCATATGAGCAGAAACTTAAGAATGGTATCATCGAAACGAATGATTTACTGAAGGAGATTACTAATGAAAATCAGGCGCGCATTGCAGAACTTACGCACCGAATTGAACTTTTGCAAAACATTTATAATCTGAAATATACCGTTAATAATTAATCGTATGAAAAAAATATATTTAGTATCAATAATACTATTGTTAGCAAGTTGCAAACATAAGCAACATTTTGATGCTACAGGTACTTTCGAGGCGACCGAGACTATTATTTCGAGTGAAGTTGGTGGCCGGATATTGAGCCTTGATATTAGTGAGGGGGATGTGGTTTCGCCCTTTGAAACGGTGGGTTATATCGATTCTACACTACTCTACCTGAAAAAGCTGGAACTGATGAAGAATATTAAATCGGTGACAAGCGATCGCCCTGACATCAATAAGCAGATAGCGGCAACAAGAGCACAACTGGCCAATCAACTGGTGGAACAGCACCGCATTCAGAATTTGTTTAATGTAAATGCTGCCACACAACGGCAGTTGGATGATGCCAACTCTGCTGTGCTTGTACTGGAAAGTCAGCTCGATGCTCAGCTATCTTCGCTGAACAACCGCACAGCCAGTCTTGATGCACAAAGCTCTTCACTCGACATTCAGATAGCGCAGGTAGAGCAACAACTGGATTATTGCAATATAAAATCGTATGTGGGTGGTACTGTTCTCGATAAATATGCCGAAACCGGAGAGTTTGCCACGGTTGGGAAGCCACTGTTTAAAATAGCCGATCTGAACAAAATGTATTTAAGAGCTTATGTAACTTCAGCACAATTGGCCGGCATAAAGTTGGGCGATAAAGTCAGAGTGATGGCACAGTACGGCGGCGATCAGCAAAAGAATTATGATGGGACAATCTACTGGATTGCTTCAGAAAATGAATTCACCCCCCGAAACATTCAAACGGTGGATGAACGTGCCGAACTGGTTTACGCCATTAAGGTTCATGTAGAGAACGATGGTTATCTGAAAATAGGTGGTTATGGTGAAGTGTTTTTTGAAAGATGAATGCAATAGAAGTACATAATATCTCGAAGTCGTACGGCAAAGTTCATGCCCTTCACGATGTCTCTTTCAGTGTGAACAAGGGAGAATTGTTTGGACTGATCGGGGCCGACGGGGCCGGTAAGACATCGCTTTTCCGGATTCTTACTACCCTGATTCTTGCCGATAAAGGAACGGCTATGGTAGATGGCAATGATGTGGTGAAAGACTATAAAGCCATTCGGAAAAGTGTGGGTTATATGCCGGGACGCTTCTCGCTTTATGGCGATATGACAGTAAAAGAGAATCTGAATTTCTTTGCCTCCATTTTTGGTACTACGCTGGAAAAGAACCGCGATATGATAAATGACATCTATACACAGATTGAACCGTTTAATAACCGCAGAGCATCCAAGCTATCGGGCGGCATGAAACAAAAACTGGCGCTTTGCTGTGCGTTGATTCATAAACCAACTGTACTTTTCTTAGATGAACCTACCACCGGCGTTGATCCTGTCTCGCGAAAAGAATTCTGGGAGATGCTGCATCAGCTTAAAAAAGGAGGCATATCAATATTGACATCTACTCCTTATATGGACGAAGCTGGACAATGTGACCGGATGGCTTTTATCAAAGAAGGACAAATACTCACAATTGATACGCCGCATGATATTGTCAACAAGTTTGATGAACCACTTTATGCTATCTCAACTGACAGAATGCATACCTTATTACCGGCATTGAGAAGCTATAAGGCAATTAAGGAGTGCTATACTTTTGGAGAATACAATCATTTCACCATTAAAGATAATAGCTTTTCGACCAATGATCTTGATGCATTTCTTACTGATAAAGGTTATAAAGACATTGTGATTAAACCGATAACTGCCACCGTTGAGGATTGTTATCTTAAACTATCGGACTCATGAACAGTTATGCCATCGAAGTAAACGATCTGACCAAGAAGTTCGGCAATTTCACAGCTGTCGATCATATCTCTTTCCATGTGCAGAAAGGCGAGATATTCGGCTTCCTGGGTGCTAATGGTGCAGGCAAAACCACAGCCATGCGCATCTTGTGTGGTTTGAGTATTCCCACATCCGGAACAGGAGAGGTCGCAGGTTTTAATATCTCGAATCAATCGGAAAATATAAAGAAATCCATTGGCTATATGAGTCAGAAGTTCTCCCTGTACGATGACCTCAAAGTCTGGGAAAACATACGGCTTTTTGCCGGCATTTACGGCGTACCGGCAAAAGAGATAGAACCGCGAACTGAAGAATTGCTGAAAACGCTGGACTTTACAGGCGAAAGAAATTCACTGGTAGGCAAACTGCCGTTGGGCTGGAAACAGAAACTGGCTTTTTCGGTAGCCATCTTTCATCATCCGCAGATTGTATTCCTCGATGAACCCACCGGCGGTGTTGACCCTGAAACCAGAAGGCAATTCTGGGAAATGATTTATGAAGCGGCTGATAGTGGAATTACGGTATTCGTCACCACACACTACATGGATGAAGCTGAATATTGTGACCGTGTATCGATTATGGTTGATGGCAGGATTGAAGCACTTGATACGCCTTCGAATCTGAAAAAGACTTTCGGTGTAAATTCTATGGAAGAAGTTTTTTATCTGCTTGCCCGCAAGGCAACGCGCAATGAATAGATTGTAGTTATGAAAGCATTTCCGGCATTTGTAAAGAAGGAGTTTTTCCACATCTTCAGAGATTACCGCACATTGCTGATCTTACTGGGGATGCCAATCGTCCAGATTATTCTGTTTGGATTTGCTCTTTCTGTGGAGATCAACAACATAAACATTGCGGTGGTTGCACCCAACAGGACGGAAACGATACGACAAATGGTGAGCAAGATTGATGCAAGCAATTATTTTACCCTTAAAGGCATTTATACTTCCGGAGAAGAACCGGATCAGTTAATGAACAGAGAAAAGGTGGATGTTATCCTGAGATTTGCTCCCGATTTTAATCCCGGTGTGAAACCATACGATCAGGCACAGATACAGATTATCAGCAATGCTTCCAATCCCAATATCGCCGTGCAGGAAACCATGTATCTGCAGTCGATTATCAATAGTTATTTCGCCGGTAAACAAAGCACGTCTGTCAAACCTTTGATTGATGCAGACATACATCTTTTATATAATCCGGGCATGCAGAGTGCTTTCAATTTTGTACCGGGCATTATGGGGATGCTGATGATCATTATCTGTGCCATGATGACTTCCGTCTCCATTGTCCGCGAGAAAGAGGCCGGCACGATGGAGGAACTTTTAGTTTCGCCGGTACGCCCCATCAACATCATCTTTGCAAAAATGATTCCCTACTTCACTTTATCGTGTTTCAACCTGATCACGATCTTACTGATTGCTCGCTATATTCTTGGAGTGCCTGTTGATGGCAGCTTGTTTTTTATTGCACTGATCTCGCTTATCTATATCATTCTGGCGCTGGCACTCGGACTGCTTATATCGACTTTGGTCAGAACACAGGTAACGGCGATGCTAATATCAGTCATGTCGCTGATGTTGCCTGTCCTGCTCTTATCGGGCATGATATTCCCCATTGAAAGTGCACCGGTATTCTTTCAGTGGGTATCTTGTGCGATTCCTGCCAGATGGTATATATCGGCCATGAAAAAACTCATGATCGAGGGACTTTCGGTGGGCTATGTGGTGAATGAAATGATCGTACTTAGTGTTATGGCCGTTGGCTTAATCAGTATTTCTTTGTTTAAATTCAAAAACAGACTGGAGTAATGATA
>CAMTOS010000192.1 GCA_947074195.1 uncultured Bacteroides sp. | reverse complement strand
GTTTGTTGCGTCTTATTGTACTGTATATTTCCTGCCAGAGATCAAACATATTTATATATTGGTAGGGTTAGAAAAATTAGACTCCGTTTTATTTCATGAATCCGTTGATGCCAAAAGGAGAAGCATCGTGATTGTGATTCTCTTCGATGCGTTCGATGACACCATCTTTGATATGCACAATTTTATCGGTCTGATTGGCCACACCGCTTTCGTGCGTAACGACAACGATGGTCATTCCCTGCGAGTGAAGCTCTTTCAGAATCTGCATCACTTCCACCGATGTTTTACTGTCGAGTGCGCCGGTAGGCTCATCGGCAAGAATAATATCCGGACGGGTAATCAGGGCACGGGCAATGGCCACACGCTGCTTTTGCCCCCCACTCATCTCATTGGGCATGTGATGAGCCCACTCTTTCAGTCCGAGACGATCGAGATATTCCAGCGCCAGTGCATTGCGTTTCTTGCGGCTTACGCCCTGATAGAAGAGAGGCAGTGCCACATTCTCCATCGCATTCTTAAAAGAGATCAGATTGAATGACTGGAAGATGAAACCGATCATGCGGTTACGATATTCGGCAGCTTTATTTTCACTGAGGTTCTTGATCAGTGTTCCGTTCAGATAATATTCACCAGAATCATAACTATCAAGAATACCCAGAATATTCAGCAATGTAGATTTGCCGGAGCCCGATGATCCCATGATCGAAACGAATTCACCTTTTGCAATTTCGAGATTGATTCCTTTCAGCACATGAAGCGGGGCACCATTGTAGTAAGTCTTATTAATGTCTTTAAGTCGTATCACGATATGTTTATTTTATAGAAGATTTTCTAAGAATATACCCCATTAGACGCAAGGGTATAGTGAAAAGTTGCACCTCCCTGAAACTTTTTTTTAGAAATAATATCATTGATGCTACAAATATTTACATTTCCATGGTTTAATGATACTAAAACCAAACTCTATGAACGCAAATGCTTATACTTTGTTACTATGTTTTTCTGTGGCTGTCGGGCATCTTTTATTTTGTCTAAAACACAGAGTCATCTGCCCAATAGTGATTTTTTATTTATATGCCATAAATAATATTTAAAGGCAAAAGAAAAGCAAACATTTTATCAGAAAAGTCATTCTATAAGCAGCATTTTATTAAATTTCTTACCAACCTAAAATTGATATAGTGATTTATTAATTTCTAATTATGACCGATTATGAAAAGAAGATTGTTTTTACCATTTGTGATGATTTTATCGTTATTTGCTATCACAGCTTGTCATGACGATGATACCACTATTGACGAATATGTAGATTGCGAAATTGTGGTAAGCACTACCGTATTTACGATGAATGCGAATGCAGAAGTAGAGATACCTTTCTTAGTAGTTCCTGCCAATACCGATGTGACCAATCTTGGCATTATTTGCAAGAGCTATAGCGGAAGTTCCTCTGATACAACTATTCCATCGATTCTCTATCCAAAGATCAAATCGATTGCAGCAGGAAGTGTAACAGGTACTTATGTGGCAACCGTAAAAGTGTGTAACAGTGCCGGTGTGCAGTTTGTGCCCGAAAGCCAATACAGATATAGCCTTTCGTTTACCAACTGTGAGTTGTACTTAGGCGATGAAGACAGCAATGATTTTGCTATGACATTCACCCAAACCGCCTCAAGTACAACGAAGTAATTGCGATACATATAATTTAATATAGATCAGCCGGAATCTTTACAACAGATTTCGGCTGTTTTGGTGTTTACATATGACAGTTTTAGAATAACCACTTATAAATCATAGCTAAAGAGCATATTTGCAAACGAAAATCATTATTATACCGCACATTTTCTTAAAAAGTCTTTGCATTCTCAATCTTCTTTGTGTATTTTTGCGAGCATTGAAAAACTAACTACAGAGAATTAATCCTTTAAACAATTTTATCATGAATTCAAACATGGAAAAGCCCTATGTTGTAGGTATCGACATAGGCGGAACCAATACAGTCTTCGGCATCGTTGATGCACGCGGTAGTATTATCGCAAACGGCTCTATTAAAACACAGACACACGAAGCCGTTGAAGATTATGTAGACGAAGTTTGCAAAAACCTTCTTCCTCTTATTATAGATCATGGTGGCGTTGAAAAAATAAAAGGTATCGGTATTGGTGCACCAAACGGTAACTATTACAGCGGTACTATTGAATATGCTCCTAACTTGCCATGGAAAGGTGTAATTCACCTTGCTTCATTGTTCGAAGAACGTTTGGGCATTCCAACAGCTTTGACAAACGATGCTAATGCAGCAGCAGTAGGCGAAATGACTTACGGTGCAGCTCGTGGTATGAAAGATTTCATCATGATTACACTGGGTACCGGTGTAGGTAGCGGTATCGTTATCAACGGTCAGGTGGTATATGGTCACGATGGTTTCGCAGGAGAATTGGGTCACGTTATCGTTCGTCGCGGTACAGGCCGTTTGTGCGGTTGCGGTCGTCACGGTTGTCTTGAAGCATATTGCTCGGCTACAGGTGTGGCTCGTTCTGCACGCGAATTCCTTTCAGCTAAAACCGAAGACAGCTTATTGCGTGAAATCCCGGCAGAAGAAATCACTTCGAAAGATGTATATGATGCTGCTGTAAAAGGTGATGTACTGGCACAGGAGATTTTCGAATTTACAGGAACTCTTTTAGGTGAAGCTTTGGCTGACTTTATCGCTTTCTCAAGCCCTGAAGCAATTGTATTGTTCGGTGGTCTGGCTAAATCGGGCGATTATATCATGAAGCCTATCCATAAAGCAATGGAAGATAACGTATTGACCATCTTCAAAGGCAAAACCAAATTACTGGTTTCTGAACTGAAAGATGCTGATGCGGCTGTGCTTGGCGCAAGTGCCCTGGCATGGGAATTGAAAGACTTATAATTATAAGCCATAATATATACAAAAGGAGGGTAATTCATTTTATCCTCCTTTTTTTATGGTGTAAAAACAGTTTTCAAATAGTTCTGAAACTATGTTTTTATCGCTTTACAGTACTTTATTTAAGCCATCTGTCTAAGGATACCGAAAATAACGCTAAATTTGTCCATTATTTCACAGAATCATTTAATTTTTAACCATAAACCCTGAAGAATGAAAAGGATAAACTATGCATTATTGCTGATTGGCATGCTGATGTTTACACTCACTGGTTGTAACAACAATGGAGATTCATCGCTCGAGATCAATGTTATGAACCATAGCGACTATACCATGAGCCAGAATGGCGAGGTAAAAATTGCCTTTGAAATATCCCCGCAAAATGCCAATATATCGGGGATCGGTATTAAATGTGTATCGTACAGTAAAAGAACTGACTCGCCAGAGGTTGAAACAACATTGAAAAATCTTTCGCTGAGTATCACTTCGATAGCTATGGATTCTGATAATCCGGGTGGACGTATCGCTACTGTTGTTCTTCATGATGCAAACGGTAATCGATTTACCCCGAACTCAAGCTATTTCTATAATTTCATCTTCAGAGACTGTTATTTCTACAAAGGTAAAACCATCAGCGACTCATTCCGCGTGGTTTATGATTATGGAAATTAACCTGTATAAGCAGTTTAAATAACAAAAAAAACGGAGACCCCCTGCGTGGAGTTCTCCGTTTTTTTGTGCCTTTTACATCATAAAAACAGATCATGCATTGCGTAGTTTTACGCAATGCTTTAAGTAACTTTACGCAATGCATTACGTAAAGTTAGCCAATGCATAGCCTGCAATGCATGAAAATGACATATATATATAAAAAAAGAGAGAAGTATCCTTGCGGATATCTTCTCTCCTCTATCTCCAAACAGAGTTTTGCGATTACTTCGCAACGTTAACTCTTTTTTCTTTGATTCTTGCTTTTTTACCAGTAAGAGCACGCAAGTAGTAAAGTTTAGCGCGACGAACTTTACC
>CAMTOS010000191.1 GCA_947074195.1 uncultured Bacteroides sp. | reverse complement strand
GGACACCCAAAAGTCCGGAAAAACAACAACCGTTCCGGAACGCAATGGGCACCCATCCGTTCGGCACAGCAAAACCATAAGCCATGATAGAGAAGAGAATTACCATACCAAGAAAGAACCAGCCTACAATCTTATATTGCTGTTTCAGGTAAGACATCGATCCGCGCCGCACTGCTTCGGCAATCTTAATCAATTGCGGAGTGCCTTCTCTCTCTTTCATTAATTGTTTGTGGAAATACCAGGCAAAGCATAATGCCAGGACAGAGGCTGCAGGAACCAGCCAGAAAAGATTATCGGTCATAGTAAAGTAGTTTTAAGAGTTAACAAAAATAAAATTAGAGATTCGAAAGGAGAAATGCAAAAGAAAAGCAGAGAAAAAAGGAAGGTAAAAGTATGATATTCAACACAAAGAATAAATGAACAAAAAAAGCTGCCAGAGGAATGAATCCAATGGCAGCTTTATATTATATTGATTTCCGACGAATCAGAACATCTTACTGACCCTTAAAATACCATCGACCAGGGCATCGATTTCTTCTTTGGTATTATACACCGCAAAAGAAGCACGGATGGTACCTTCAATACCCAAGCGTTGCATCAATGGCTGAGCACAATGATGACCAGTACGAGTGGCGATGCCCAGACGATCGAGCAAAGTACCCAAATCGAAATGGTGTATATCACCTAACAGGAATGAAATCACACTACTCTTGTGTTCTGCTTCACCAAAGATACGGATACCCGGAATCTCTTTCAGGCGTTTCATACCATATTCGGTCAACATATGTTCATGAGCGGCAATGTTCTCAATGCCCAGTCCGGTCACATAATCAAGTGCGGTAGCAAAACCGGTTGTACCGATATAATCGGGCGTACCAGCTTCGAACTTAAACGGCAATTCGTTAAAAGTCGTCTTCTCGAAAGATACATGCTTAATCATTTCACCCCCACCCTGATAAGGAGGAATCTTATCAAGCCATTCTTCTTTACCATAAAGCACACCCACACCAGTAGGTGCATACACTTTATGCCCTGAAAAGACAAGGAAGTCGGCATCCAGATCCTGAACATCCACTTTCATATGCGGAATAGATTGCGCTGCATCCACCATAAAAGGTACACCATATTTATGCGCAGTAGCCACCATCTCTTTAATCGGATTGATGGTACCCAGCACATTAGATACCTGCATGATGCTGACAATCTTTGTACGTTCGGTAAAGAGTTTCTCATATTCATCAAGAAGCAGTTCACCCTTATCATTCATCGGCACTACCTTAATCTTGATGCCTTTTCTTTCCTGCAACAATTGCCAGGGAACGATGTTGCTGTGATGCTCCATGACAGAAAGAATCACTTCATCGCCTTCCTGCATGAATGCTTCACCAAAGCTCGATACCACAAGGTTGATACTCTCGGTTGTACCGCGGGTAAAGACAATCTCGTTGGTACTTTTCGCATTGATAAAGCGACGCATTGTTTCGCGCGAACCCTCGTGAAGCTCGGTAGCCTTTTGCGATAAATAGTGTACTCCACGATGCACATTGGCATTCACAGAATAGTATTCATCCACAATCGAATCGATGACCACGCGTGGTTTTTGCGTTGTTGCGCCATTATCCAGATAAACCAGTGGTTTACCGTAGATGGTACGATCCAGAATTGGAAAGTCTTTGCGTATGTTGGCTATATCAAGCATAGTTGTTGTTTTATTATGAATTTATTTGCAGATGGCGCAACCCTGGCAACGGTTTAGTTCACCACGGAAACGTTTCTCGATAAGCATATGCAAACGATCTTTCAGTGCATCGAGACGAATGGTATCGATTACTTCATTGACGAATGCAAACATTAGCAATAAACGGGCTTCTTTCTGGTCGATACCACGGGCACGCATATAGAACAATGCCTTCTCGTCGAGCTGACCTACTGTTGCTCCATGCGAACATTTTACATCATCGGCATAGATTTCTAACTGTGGCTGCGTGTACATACGTGCTTTACGGGTTACACACAGGTTACGGTTAGTCTGTTGAGAAGTTGTCTGCTGCGCACCGGGACGAACAAGAACCATGCCGGCAAATGCTCCGATTGCTTCTTCATCGAGTACATATTTAAACAGTTCATAGCTGTTGCAACGAGGTACAGCATGATCTATCATGGTATTATTATCCACATGTTGTTTGCGATCGGCAATGGCCATACCGTTCAGATGGATTTCTGCACCTTCACCAGCAAGTGTCACCTTCGTCATATTGCGGGTTTTACCATTGTGCAGTGTCATGCCATTGAGCAATACGTTACTGTTTGCCTGTTGTTCTACATACAGATTACTGATACGGATCGATTCATTGTGTGTCTCTTCAAGCTCATAGAAATCGAAGACAGCATTCTCGCCAACAAATACTTCGATGACCTGAGTAGCCAGGAAGTTGACTTCATCCATCGCATGGTCGCAAGCCAGAATCTTGGCCTGAGCTCCATCTTCAAGAACGATCAGTACACGGCGATTCACCATAAAGTCTACATCACTGCGAAGAATATTCACTAACTGAACAGGCTTATCGATCACTACACCACGAGGTATAAACATGAATACGCCATCCTGAGCAAAAGCCGTATTGAAAGCAGTCACACCATCTTTAGAAGTATCAGCCAGTTTGCCGTAATACTTTTCAACAAGGTCAGGATGCTTTTCTGCTGCCTCTTTCAGACTGCACATGATTACCTTTTCAGGCAATGGAATGCGTGGCAATTCCTTATTATAGAAGATATCATTCAATACAAAGTAAAGCGAAGTACTCATATTGGGTACATCACATTTAAACACTTCATACGGATTCACCGGAATATCCAAACGATTCAGGTTCAACCCATAATCGGGAGCGAAGTATTGACTAACATCTGTATATTTATAATCTTCCTGCTCACGGGTAGGGAAACCAGCTTCCCTGAAGTGAGCGAAAGCGGCCTCTCTCTTTTCATTGAGCACACCTGCACTATGCTTGCTGATGAGCGGCGCACATTGCAGGTAGAGGTCTATATATTGTTGTTCTGCACTCATATATTACTCTCCCAATTCTTTCTTAATCCAGTCGTAACCTTTTTCTTCGAGTTCGAGAGCCAAATCAGGACCGGCAGTTTTCACGATACGCCCTTTGTAAAGCACATGCACAATATCGGGTTTGATATAATCCAGCAAACGCTGATAGTGTGTAATCACGATGCAGCTGTTTTCTGGGGTTTTCAGTTTGTTCACCCCTTCGGCTACAATACGCAGTGCATCAATATCAAGACCAGAGTCTGTTTCATCGAGAATGCTCAACGTTGGTTCAAGCATCGCCATCTGGAAGATTTCGTTACGCTTCTTTTCACCACCCGAGAAACCCTCGTTTACCGAACGGTTAGCCAGTTTGTTATCGAGTTCTACAATTGCACGTTTCTCACGCATCAGTTTCAGAAATTCGCTTGCTGTAAGTGCAGGAAGTCCTTTATATTTTCTTTGCTCGTTAACCGCTGCACGCATAAAGTTCACCATGCTCACACCGGGGATTTCAACCGGATACTGGAAGCTAAGGAACAAACCTTCGTGACTACGGTCTTCCGGAGAAAGTTCAAGCAGATTCTTTCCACGGAAAGTAACACTACCTTTCGTTACTTCGAAAGCAGGATTACCTACCAAAACAGACGATAAAGTACTCTTACCCGATCCGTTTGGACCCATGATGGCGTGAACCTCACCCGGCATCACAGTCAGATTAATACCTTTCAATATCTCTTTGCCGTTGATGTTGGCATGGAGGTCTTTTATCTCTAACATTGGTTTCATTTCCATATAGTTATTTCTGTTATTCTGAATTAATATTAGCCTACACTACCTTCAAGCGAGATAGCCAGCAACTTCTGTGCCTCTACGGCAAACTCCATCGGAAGCTTGTTTAATACCTCTTTGGC
>CAMTOS010000190.1 GCA_947074195.1 uncultured Bacteroides sp. | reverse complement strand
CGAAGCTCACGACCTGCCTGGATAGCATATGTCTTAGTTACACCAGGATAAGACATAGCCAATTGTTCAAGATCATTCAGACGTTTGATATAAGCTTCTACAATTTCGCGGCGTGCACCAGGGCGAGCACCAGAAATAGCATCACAAACCTGTACGATTGGAGCAAGAAGACTTGTCATTTCAACCTCATCGTGGTGAGCACCAATAGCGTTACAAATATCAGCTTTCTCTTTATATTTTTCAGCAAGCTTCATACCCAGTAAAGCATGTGGCAATTCTGGTTCTTCATCAGGCACTTTACCAATATCGTGAAGTAAACCAGCACGTTTCGCTTTCTTAGGATTCAATCCAAGTTCAGAAGCCATAACCGCACAAAGATTGGCAGTTTCGCGGGCATGCTGAAGTAGGTTTTGTCCATAAGACGAACGATATTTCATTTTACCGATAATACGGATTAGCTCAGGGTGAAGACCATGAATACCAAGGTCGATTGTAGTACGTTTACCAGTTTCGATGATCTCTTCCTCAACTTGTTTGCGTACTTTAGAAACTACCTCTTCAATACGTGCAGGGTGAATACGACCATCAGTAACCAATTGATGAAGTGCTAAACGAGCAACTTCGCGACGAACAGGGTCAAAAGCCGAAAGCACAATAGCTTCAGGCGTATCATCTACCACGATTTCTACACCGGTAGCAGCTTCAAGAGCACGAATATTACGTCCTTCACGGCCAATGATACGACCTTTAATTTCGTCAGATTCAATATGGAATACAGTTACAGAGTTTTCAATAGCTGTTTCAGTAGCTACACGCTGAATAGACTGGATAACAATACGTTTTGCTTCACGGCTTGCAGTTAATTTAGCATCGTCAACAATATCGTTAATATAAGATTGAGCCATTGTTTTGGCTTCTTCTCTCAATGTTTCAACAAGACGTTCTTTAGCTTCATCAGCCGATAAACCCGAAAGAGCTTCAAGTTTTTCAATTTCCTGATGTTGAAGTTTGTCAAGTTCATCTTTCTTTTTCTCGATAATACCAAGTTGAACTTCAAGGTTTTCTCTTACAGCTTCAGCTTCATTTTTCTTGCGTTGCACTTCATCGTGACGCTGATTCAAAACCATTTCGCGTTGTTTAAGCTTGTTCTCAGCCTGCTGGATTTTCTGATTGCGCTGTGCAACTTCTTTTTCTAAATCAGCCTTTTTGTTCAGGAACTTCTCCTTAACTTCTAAGAGTTTGTTTTTCTTGATAACTTCGGCCTCTGTTTCGGCCTCCTTAAGGATATTATCGTATTTGGTTTTCAATCCATATTTAAAGAATAAATAAGATATGATACCACCTACAATGATGCATAAAATGGATACTATTACTATCATTACAATTAATTTATATATAAATAAAAACGCACCGCCCTATATCCGGATTTTACTCCCAATATAAGCAGTGCGTGAATTTCTTGTTGATTGCAGAAACTTATTACTTGTCGTTTCTTAAGTGATCATCTATCACTTCCATCATTTTTTGAATATATTCCATATAGGGCTCTGTGTCATTTCGTTCCTTTAATTCTAAATTTTCTTTAGCAAAATGAAAAGCCACCATAACCAATAAATGCTCTTTAGAAAGTGTTTTAAAACGCTGTCTGTAAGCATTAAGTCCCATATTAACTTGTTTGGCTGCCAATCGCACATTCTCTTCCGTATTACGCTTTATGGTAAGCGGAAAGTGCAGGTCAGCCATATTCAAATTTATCTTAATCTCATCGTCCATACATCATCTTTTTATTCGTTTAGCAGAGCGATGCATTCGTCGATTTCACGCACTAATTTTGACAATCTCAGCTTTGCTTTTCTTAGCTCGCTGCCGTTAAGACTGATTGCCGAAGCTGTTTTTAGGTTTGTATAGTTAGATTGAAGTGCATCAATTTCTTTCTGGAGCTTCCTACTTTTTTCTTCTTCGGATTTAAGCAGATCTTTTAATTTATCTATTTCACGCTTTTGTTCTTCGTGCAGATAAATTAAATGCCTGACTCTGGTTTCGAAGTTGTTTAATAGTTTTTTCCCCTCTTCTGTCATCACTATACCAAAATTGTATACAAAAATACGATTAAGAATGAGATTACAAAAGTTTTTCATTATAAAACTAAAAAAATCTTTCATACCTTCTTTCAGATTTTTTGCTTCATGTACAAGCTTTCTATCAGAGTAAAACCAGTTATTTAAGCTGGTTAACAATGAGGCGCAGAGCATAAGTGAACCGGCTTATTTAAGGGGCTGGTGAACAAAACTGTGTACAAAATGTGTTAATTATACTAATAATTAAACTACTATGTTTTTTAAGTTTTCCGAAATAGTAGCATCAGATAAATGAAGATGAATAAGTTTTGCAGCATAATAATATTGATAGTTTTTGTTTTTTGTTTTCGGCTTTCAGCTAAAGAGATAAATGACTCAATAGCTCCTGTGAAAAAGAAAAGTCCATTGTTTCTAACATTAAATCTTACGGAAGGTGGTATTTTACCTACTGAAGATTTTATATCAAAATCAGGTAAATTCCCTCTATATACATCCGGAAGCATAAAATTCGGTGTTTCGCCAACAGGTGAAAAATGGCAGGATATTGCTTATGGCATGCCTTATTATGGTATTGGGCTGTATTATGCAAACTTCTATCGGTCGAAAGACATCGGACAACCTCTATCCGTGTATTTTCTTCAGGGTGGTATGATTGGTCATATCAGACACAAATGGTCTCTTCACTATGAATGGAATCTTGGTGTTTCTTTTAACTGGAAACATTATGACCCAATCTACAACCCTGAAAATATCATTATCGGATCAGGTATAAACGCTCATGTGGCAGGTTTGCTTTATTTTAGCTATCAACTGAATAAATATTTCGATTTACATTTGGGTGCTTCTATCACTCATTTTTCTAACGGTGCCTCCAAACTTCCAAATAGTGGTATAAATCTGATTGCCCCTTTCGTAGAATTAAAATATAATATCAATCCCGACAAAGCTGATGAATATAAAAACTATAGTTTGAAACCACCATATGTGGCTCCACATATGGATTATGATATCTCGGTAACGATTACTACCCGACAAGCTCATCTCGAAGATTATCTCGATGATGCAAGCAATAAATATTTAGATCGTAACTTTCATGTTTTTGCACTGAGTTTTGCTCCATTGTTTGTACGTAACTATAAATATAAATGGGGACCAAGTATGGAATTTGTTTATGATGAGAGCTCTGGTTTGGAAATTATTCAGGAAGTTGATCCTATAAGTAATGTTAGAAGTGAATATGTGCGACTTGGTAAAGTCGGTAAACGTCTGTCGCTGGGATTTTCATTGAAGGGCGAAATTGTATTGCCGCACATTTCATTATTTGCGCAGTTTGGTTATGATGTTCTTAAAGGTAATATCTCTGATAAGCGATTTTATCAGATTGCAGGTATTAAAATTTATCTGATAGATAATGTATATGGCACTTTTGGAATTCGAGCCAATAAATTTTCGCGGGCACAATACCTTTACTGGAGTGTTGGATATACGATTAAGGGTAAATGCAGAAAGAAATATTCTACAATTTATTGAGGAAGTGTGGAATTATTCCACAACTTGTTCAGCGCTTCTCCACACTTTTCTACAATCATTATTTTTGGCACAAATTGTAAGTTGTTGATATATAGCGATATATGAATTGTGGTATATTTTGGCACGTGGTTTGAAATATCTATAGTGTTGATGCATGATAAATGTTTAATCAATAAATAAAAAAAAATATTTCATTTAAAAGTTTTACGACATGAAAAAATTGGTATTAGTTGCAGCAATGTTTGTATTCGTTAGTGGTTCATTTATGACTATGGCACAGGAACCAGTTAAAACTCAATCAGAATCAGAAACTGAACAGGTTGAGAAAGAAGAAACAACAGAAACTGAAGAAGTAAAAGAGGAAGCTCCTGCTGAAAGCGAAAAGGAAGC
>CAMTOS010000189.1 GCA_947074195.1 uncultured Bacteroides sp. | reverse complement strand
TGCAACTGAAAAATATTGGTTAACCGGTGTAATATCTTTGTATCATCTTTGTAAAAGTGACTTAAAATTGCTGTAAGATTTCTGCAACCATTACGCAGTAGTTTTGCAGCACAATTTTAATGCACTGAATAAAAAGATGAAACGAATCTTTAAAGTAGTATCGCTGGTTTTGTTAATGGCATCTGCCAGTCATACACTTCATGCCGATGAAGACAACAGTTCGGTTAAACAGGGTACCGTTCGCGGTCGTATAGTTGATAACGAAAAGCAGATTCTGCCGGGGGCATCGATCGTAATCGAGAAACTGGGCGCAGGTGTTATCAGCGACGTAAACGGGTATTATACTTTTCCTAACCTCTCTCCCGGAACGTATGTTATAAAGGTTTCTTATGTAGGTTTCTCGCCTGCTGAAATGACCATCACCATTCCTGCCGGCAAGACGCTGGACCGTGACATCGTTTTGAACGAAGGAGTTGAACTTCAGGAAGTTGTGGTGGGAGGTGCATTTCAGGGACAACGTCGTGCCATCAATTCGCAGAAAAATGCACTGGGCATCACGAATGTGGTTTCGGCCGATCAGGCGGGAAAATTCCCCGATGATAATATTGGCGATGCACTGAAACGTATATCGGGTATCAACGTACAATATGATCAGGGCGAGGCGCGCTTCGGACAAATCAGGGGAACGTCTCCGGAATTGAGTTCAGTGACCATCAACGGTAACCGTGTGCCTTCGGCCGAAGGAGATACACGTAATGTGCAGCTCGATCTTATTCCTTCGGATATGATTCAGACCATCGAGGTTAATAAAGTGGTAACTCCTGATATGGATGCCGATGCCATTGGTGGCTCAATTAATCTTGTGACAAAAAGTTCTCCCTATAAACAGATGATTGCCGCAACAGTAGGCACGGGCTATAACATGATCAGTGAAAAAGCACAGCTCAACCTGGGACTGACCTACGGTAACCGTTTCTTTAACGATCGATTGGGTTTGATGCTTTCGGCATCTTATCAGAACGCTCCTGCAGGCTCGGACAATGTGGAGTTTGTATGGGATAAAGATATCGATACCGGTGAACTTTGTCTGACCGATTATCAGATTCGTCAGTATTATGTTACCCGCGAACGCCAGAGCTACTCGGCAGCATTCGACTGGGAATTCAACGAAAACAACAAGGTTTTCTTTAAAGGCATATTCAATAATCGTAATGACTGGGAAAACCGATACCGCACCACATTAAAAGGACTGAATCTTAAGACTGACAGCGATGGCAGCGATTACTGTACCATCAACAACACAGCCGATGTGCGTGTACAGACCAAAGGAGGGAAATATGATACGCGCAATGCCCGTTTGGAGCGCCAGCGCACAATGGACTTTACATTAGGTGGAGAACATTTGTTCGGTAAACTTTCGATGGACTGGAACGCTAACTATGCCAAAGCAACAGAAGACCGTCCGAACGAACGCTATATCGACTATCAGCTAAAGAAACAAAAGTTCGTGGCCGACCTGAGTGATGAACGCAAACCCCTGTATACTCCTGCCGAAGGTTCAACCATGACACTTGACGATTCATTCAGTCTGAAAGAAGTAACCGAGAGTAATCAGAAGATTAAAGAACGGGATTTGAAATTCACGCTGAACTTTAAGTTGCCACTCACAAAAGGTATTTATGGAAACATCCTGCGCTTCGGGGCCAAGATGGTAGATAAAACAAAAGATAAAGACCGTCAGTTCTATGAATATGCACCGCTCGATAAAAGCGCTTTCAATCAGGCATCACTGGAACACACAGTGAACCAGACAAAGAATAGCTTTATGCCGGGAAGTCAGTACAAAGCAGGTACTTATGTGGACAAAGAGTATTTAGGACATCTTGATCTGGATAATTCTGAATTGTTTAGCAAGGAGCTAGTGCAAAAAGAACTGGCTGGTAACTACAATGCCCGCGAAAGAGTGACAGCAGGTTATCTACGCTTCGATCAGAAATTAGGCAAGAAATGGGATTTAATGGCGGGCGTGCGTATTGAGAATACATATATTAAATACAAAGGAACCACCTATAATGCAGATGATAAAATAGCAGAGCCAACCGGAGAAAAGAAAGATCACTATACCAATGTGCTTCCATCGCTGTTGCTGAAATATAATGTAAACGATGATTTTAAACTACGCGCATCGTTTACCAACACTATATCGCGCCCTAAATATTCTGACCTTGTACCAAGCGTAAACATCAAGCTAAGCGATAATACCATTACTATCGGTAACCCTGAGTTGAAACCGGTAGTGTCTTACAACTTCGACCTTAGCGGTGAATATTACTTCCAGAGTGTGGGTCTGATCAGCGCCGGTGTATTTGCTAAGAAGATCAATGACTTTATCGTAACGCATACTTTGCGCAACTATGATTATGAAGGCAACATCTATACCAGTTTTTCACAGCCACGCAACTCGGGCAATGCCAATCTGGTGGGAGCGGAAATCGGCTATCAGCGTGACTTTGGCTTTATCACTCCTGCACTGAAATGCATCGGTTTCTATGGTAATTATACCTATACGTATAGCCATGTGAAGAACTTTAACTTTGACGGACGTGAAGGCGAAGGCAATCTGAGACTACCGGGATCGCCTGAGCACACAGCAAACGCTTCGCTCTTCTTCGAGAAAAAAGGAGTAAGCATCCGTGTGAGCTATAACTTTGCTTCGAGCTTTATCGATGAGATGGGGGTAAGCCAGTTCTATGACCGCTACTACGACAAAGTGAATTATATGGACGTTAACGCCAGCTATACTTTTGGCAAGAAATGCATGATGACGATTTATGCCGAGGCCAACAATTTGCTGAACCAACCATTACGTTATTATCAGGGATCTAAAGAACGTACCATGCAGGTGGAATATTACGGTATGAAGTTCAATGCCGGATTCAAAATCAATATCTAATTAAAACAAGCAACTTAAGATGAAAATAAAAAACATATTTCTTCTCGCACTTCTTTTTGTTTCGTTTGCTGCAGGTGCACAGACCACAGATAAATCACTTTTCAGCGGTAAACTCAACTTTTATATTGCAAATGATTTGGGACGCAACGGCTATTACGACCAGAAAACCATAGCCGAAACAATGGGGGAAATTGCTTCAGTTACCAAGCCCGAGTTTGTTGTGGCACCTGGCGATATCCATCATTTCGATGGCATTCAGAGTGTGCACGATCCGCTTTGGCTAACCAATTACGAATTGATTTATAAGCATCCTGAATTAATGATGGAATGGTATCCTATTCTGGGGAACCATGAGTATAACGGCAATACTTGCGCAGTGATCGATTACAGCAACATCAGCCGCCGTTGGGTGATGCCCGATCGTTACTACACAAAGACATTCGATGAGAAAGGAAAAACATCTGTCCGTATTGTCTGGATAGATACTACTCCGATGATCGACAAATACCGCACCATCAGTGATAAGTATTTTGATGCCTGCAAACAAGACATGGATACACAACTGGTGTGGCTGGATTCTGTGCTGAATGCAGCGAAAGAAGACTGGGTAATCGTAGCCGGCCACCATCCGGTATATGCACAGACCACGAAAGATGAATCGGAAAGAACCGATCTTCAGAATCGTCTGAATCCAATTCTGAAGAAATACAACATCGACTTGTATGTTTGTGGTCACATCCATAACTTTCAACACATCCGCAAACAGGATACAGATATCGATTATGTGATCAATTCATCAGGTTCGCTGGCAAGAAAAGTTAGTCCGGTAGACGGAACACAGTTTTGCAGCCCTGAACCCGGTTTTTCGGTTTGCACGGCCGATGCCAAAGAGTTGAATCTGCATATGATGGACAAAGATGGCAACATCATTTACAGCATTAAAAGAGAAAAGAAATAACTTCTGATTATTATACGAAACACACACTTTGCATGTATGGCGAAGGTACTCTGTAATGGGGTATCTTCGCTTTTTATTTAAAATTTA
>CAMTOS010000188.1 GCA_947074195.1 uncultured Bacteroides sp. | reverse complement strand
AGGATATAATAGTTGCCGGCCGTACGCTGTTCCACCGGTTTCCAGCCGAATGGCGTGTTATAGTAGTTGTCATACCACGATGGATATTTCAGTCCGGTTTTAAGCGAAGTGCGTGGATCGACCACATAGTTAGTCTGCACGCCATTCACCATCTTTTCGGTACCGATGAGAGAAATCTTCGTATAATCGATCTCTCCTTCAGCAGTTGCATCGGCAAGATGTTTTAGCAGATAACTGCCCTGATTGTACTTGTTGATGAGCTGAAGCCCCGTAAGGTAAACCGCATCTGAAGTGCCGGTCGGCGTATAAACATAGTAGCCGTTGTTGTTCCAGGTCGCATTTCTGCCATTGACCGGGATAATATCGATACGTGCTGCCAGACGCTCCATCGTAAGTGTAGCGGTAGCGGGGTTGTAGTAATCGTTGCCGAAGTTCAGTGTTACTTTTGCCGCCTCCATATCTTCAGGAGTACGGTAGCGTGAAGTCATGATAAAGCGTGAGTAGGCGGTGATGTCCGCTGCATCGTTCCAGTGACCGGCAGTAAACTCATAGTCCTGCAGATCTTTCAGCGTGCGGATATCGGCAAACTGAAAATGGTAGGCATTCGCCACGGCAGCCATAAAATATTCGCGTCCGCCTTCAAGATTCTTTAGTTCGATGGGCTGCGTGTTCCAGGTGGTTTGCGAAGACTGGTTGATGACCGATACATTCTCGCAAAACTCCATAATGACAGGAACGTTTTCCGCATTGCTGCGATCGTCCACCGAAGTAGCCTGATCGGCACGGAAGAAGAAGAGAACCAGGCGCTCTATCTTGCTTTCGTTGTTGATCCCATCTTCAGTACCATCGCCCGACTCGCCACCCGAAGGTCCGCCCGCACGGGTATCGTCTGAGGCTGTATTAATCTGCAAAGTGAGGTAGACCGACGGATTTCTCGAATCATCATTCGCTTCATCGGAATGATGTTCTGAGCAACTCATCAGCCACAGGGAGCAGATAAAGAGCATCAGGCTCTGCAAAAATTTGGATAAGAATCTCATCGTTTGTTATGTTGCTTGTCTTCGTCTTTAATTATAAATCTACATTCTGTATGCGTTTCACCCAAGGCAAAATCGATACGCTAAGGTTGACATATTCCCAGCGGTCGCCCACCAGATAGAAAGCCAGATTGTAGCTGTATTCACGGTCCAGATATTGCTGCGGTGTGTACTGGTAGTAATCGAAAGCGCCGCGGCCCTGCTGCAGTAAGTCGCTAAGGTGAACCTGCGCCACCAGTATCCCGGTCTGGTTATTATAGATGTAAAGCATCGCCGGGTTATCGTTCATGGCACGGTGCATCAGTCGGTTGAACTCAATCTGCGCATGTCCGGTGCGTGCCGCCCCGTTTTCCACACTGCGTGTCATATCTTCAGTGTCCCAGGTGATGTATGGTGTATAAACGATGCGGTCAGTGCTTACCACGTTGTTGGCATAGTCCAGCGAATCGTTGCGGTCAGTAATATAGATGTCATAATCGGCGATATTGGCCTGCACCGCGTGCTCATCGATGATCTGGCGAAGGGAGATGTGCAGCGAATTGGTGTTACGCACCAGACTGGCCTGCGCATAAGTAGGCTGTTCGAATACGATCGTTACCGGCTGAGTGTTCAGTCCGTGCCATAACGTATCCATCGGTGCCGACTGGTGGTCGATGCGATATCCGCTAACCTGTGCTTTCGGACCTTCATACTGTGTCTGCATCCACTCGCCTCTTGGCAGTGAAGTGTATAGTTTAGACAATGAATCGCCTTTCTGAAGTTCGGTACGCATGTATTTAGCACCGGGCGTCAGTGCAATCTCTTCGCTGCTGCGCTGGTGTGCAAGGGTAAGAATCTGATAATCGCCGGGCTGCAAACCATCGATGTGCATCTGGTAGCCATAAGCCGATAGCTGCGATGTCGATTTGTTTTCGGTCTGCGATGTTACAAAGTAGCCTTCTGCATCGAAGATATAGGCAGTGACCTCGCCCACATGATCGCGGAACAAATCGGCACGATGGATATTATAATCGTACACAAAGTTGATGAACAATCCTTCCGGACAACCTTTGCGACTGTCGTGCATCAGGTTGCAGCTGCTCATCATTGCCAGGGCAAAGAGCGCCATGGCTGAAAGTTTCATTGTTCTTAAGATATGCTTTGGCTTCATCATCTTCAGGTTTTGGTATAGTAATATATATTGTATGCTCATATAGAGCGAATCATCTGTTTTGCGGGGAGAAACCTCAATGTTTATTCTCCATGTTCCAACCTCTCTTTGCACCGGCATGGATCAGTGCCTTCCGTTCTTCTTGCCACACCCGGAAGCAGTGCTTTTGTTTTTTAAAATTACCGGAAGGGGTATTCACATATCCCCTCCGGTGTCAACTTAAGATTTTACTATTATAAATTTATTGTGTTTGTTTTGCTATTATAAGTCAGCATTCTGTGAACGTTTAGCCCAAGGAAGGATGCTGATTTCTGCGTTTAAGTAGTAAGATTCTGTATCATCTGGAGTTGGTTCACCTGGGATTGGTTCAGTTGGATCTGTTGGAGCAGGACGACCAATCTGGTTGATAGAAGCCACATTTACAGAGTACCAGTTATTACGAACGATACCGTAACGACCAAGCTGATCTACAGAGTTAACTTTTACTTTTGTACCATTGAATATATAGTAATCATTTGTAGAAAGATCGTAAAGCTTAACCTGAGAATCATCAAAATGTCTGATAGGAATCATGTAGTAGCAACGACCTGCTTTATAGTAAGCAATAGCTTTTTCGCTTGCCAATACAGTTGCAAGAATTGTATTGATATATGTGCCATTTTCAGCAACAGTATTACCTGAAGCATCTTTTAAAACATCACCTTCGAACTTAACGATATTAGTATAGGTAAAAATAGAAGGAGCAATAACGAAGTTAGCTGTAGTAAGTGCTGCATCGCCATTCTTATAACCTAAAGTGCTAAGAACAGTAGTTACATATGCACTTAGTTCGCTTGGGCTGTAAACATTACCGTTAACAGTGTAAACGTCACTACCAAGTGTTGCATCTTTTAGTTTATATTGAGCTGCAACTAATACAGATGTAGTCTGATCTTGTTTCTGGTTAGCTGCAATGAAAGTGTTTTCAAGACAATAAAGAGGTGCTGTTACTGATGGAGCAGTATGTGTAGGTTTGTTAGCCTGTGCATAAGAGCTATAAGTAAACTCATCATACATACCAACACCGTTTGGTGTAAGGTTGCCAGAGTAAGTTGGATCTGCCGCCCAATAAGAACGATAATCTTTAGAACCACACAATGCATTATTGACATGCATTTGGTATATATTATTATTCCATTGAGTCCATAGTTCAGAAGTGATGTTTTTTACAGGGTAAAAAGCCTTGTTTGTTACAGTCAAGTTCCATCCTTTGATAAACAATTGGTCGCCAGTTGTAAATGTGATAGTAGGAAAGTAACCTGGAGTATTCCATTCAACTTTACCTTCACCTGTTGTAATCTGATTTTCAAGACCGAATGCTAAATCAACTTTTGCAGATGCTCTTTCAACATAGATCCTTGTCACAGCAGTTGCTGAAGATGTTGCACTCTGACCGATAGAAGCTGGATCAACTTCCTGAAGATCCTGAAGACCTGAATTTCCTTCTGAGCGATATACAGCAGTAGTTGTTGTTGCAGTATTATCAAACGTTGAGTTTGACATGAAGAAATGTCTTGATGAAATACCTGTAGTACCTACAAGTGCAACCTGGAAATCTGCGAAAGTTGCAGCAGCGTTCAAGGCTGTAGAAACTTCTGGAGTAAGGTTCAATAATGCCAATACATATTTAGGTGTTACTGATTTTTCAGGAATAATAACTGTTTGCGAAGTAGATGTGATATTGCTCACTGCATTATCTTCAAACTTTAAATCCTCACCAGTAAATACTTGTTTAACGATTACTTTTTTGTCTGCATCGAAAAGAACGATTGTACCGTTTTGTACTGCATATTCTCCAGCATGACCATTAGGACCAATTGGAGTTTCCTCTTCTT
>CAMTOS010000187.1 GCA_947074195.1 uncultured Bacteroides sp. | reverse complement strand
ATTAAGTCACTATAAAAGCGAATATATTCATCACTTAATTTCACGAATAATGCCTTTATCGCCAACAATATAATATTTGCCATCTTCTATTAAAAGGCCGCGACCAGAAGCGTTATCCCGATTTTTCTGATTGTTTACATTCACATCAATGACCTTACCATTGTAAAAGGATGAGATATCTTCAAAAATTGTATGTCCCACAATTATGCGTGATGCACCATATTTATTGAGAATTGCAACCAGTACATCTTTTGATAAAGGATTATATTTTTCATCGGAGCGAACCATACCTCTATACCATAGCGGACCAGAGCTGCCAAAAAGAAAATCCATCAAAGGAGAATGTACTTTACGCTGATCCCGGCTCATAAACAATCCACGGCTGACTTCCCGGTTTACCTCATCTATCGTCAAATCTTTCTGATAAAACTCTTCGCTAAGACCGGCATGAACATATAAATCACCACCAATCTTCTCAATCGTATTTCGGGTACAAAGCCATTGACCTAACACAGTATTTTCGCCAAGCAGATATGAATACTCCACTCCAAGAAGTTTTGCCAGTGCAGAATATTTATCGGTAGCATACTTCATATTGTTTCCAAGAATCATAGATTCGTGGTTGCCTGTTAAGAATGAAACTTGTCCGCCGCAGGCAGCAGCCTCTTGCTCTAACTTATAAAAGAGCCACAGAATTTGCGTTACATCATCGCCACGATCGAATATATCGCCGATAACAACAAGATGATTATTCCCGAACATCCAGTTTAAATCTGTATCGATAATCTGATTGCCCTGCAGCAGACTTACCACACAATCCATACGCCCATGCGGATCGGACATGACAAATACCTTACCGGACATCTCATGCATCCAAGTTGAACGGCTCACCGGATGCAAATCGACCTGAAATGAATAATCACCATCATGGGTGATTACATTAAAATTGTAATCTGCCGGTAACGAATGATATATCGTATCTTTTATTTCATTCTCCGGATTGACTGTAATAACGCGCACACCCCCATCAGGCAGATAAATAATGTACGGACCATCGGCATACTGCATACAAAAAGTTCCGGCACTAAGGCCGGAACTATAAGTCATCAAAAAGAAACAGATCATTGCCGACAGCATAGATACACTTTTTCTTTTCATGTTAATTTGTACCATATTCAGGATTTTGAACAAGATTAGGATTCGCATTCATTTCGGCCTTTGGAATAGGAAGAACCACGCGGAAGTAAGTCCAGTCGAACGATTTACTTTCGGGAAGTAGTTCGTAATGCGATGTGCTCGATATAGCCGAAACACTAACATCGGTTCTTTCAATGCGACGATTATTACGGATTGCATCGAACATACGATGCCCCTCACCAAACAATTCTTTACGGCGTTCGAGCAATACACGATCAAGCGTAATAGTCTCTCCCTCAACACTGTTTTCAGGATTTGCACGTTGTACAATGGCATTCAGATATTGTACTGCAGTTTCATTCCGATTCTGAAGTTTGGCAGCAGCCTCAGCAGCAATCAGATAGATTTCAGATAAACGCATAACAGGAATGTTCGCATCCTGAATGTTCTCGCCCGCCTGTGCCTGATATTTATTGATATAGGCTTTCTTGCTTTTGATAGTAAACATTTTTGCACGTACATCGTTCGCATCTTCAGTTAATAGCTGATAAAAAGATGAAGTGAGAATCATATCACTATATCCGCTTGAATAGCAAAGGTATCCCATACTCTCTTTCCCAGGACTTTCGGTTGTTGTGTTTACCATTTCAAACAATATTTCGCCCGGATTAGATGCATCGATATCGCTTGCCCAGATGGTGGGATATTCTTCGTTGCTCCACAAAGCATATTTATTGCTTTCTGCACCATTGATGGTTGCAATAGCCATGTTCAAAGCATCTGCATCACGCCCCATATAAAGATATGCACGACTCAAATAGCCCATAGCCGTCCATTTATTGACTTTACCTTTATTAAAAGCCGGACTCAGCAGTGAAGCAGCCTCTTCGAAATCAGCGATAAATGCATCATAACATTCGGCTACCGTATTGCGCGATGGTTTATAATCTACTCCAACTACCTCATGAACGATAGGTACTCCAAGAGATGCACCATTATCTTTTGTATACGGATAGCCAAAGAAACGTGTAAGTTCGAAATGTGCCATACCACGGAGCAATAATGCCTGACCCTTAAGATCATTGAATTCATCTTGCTCATCATTATCATATTCCAGATTATCAATCTGACTCAGGATAATATTACAGTTACGAATAATCTGATACGCATAAGACCAATGCGTAGAAGGACCGGTATCGCGCGTCATGCCCATCAGATAATAGTTGGCTGTACGCTTTGTCAGACCATTGGCCTGCACATCATCACCGGTAACATCGCCATAGTAAGTCATTCGGCCTGAGTAATAATAAGCATTACGCATCACATTATAAATACTGTTCAGCGAATATTCCACATGTGATAAATTCTGAATTGCAGTATCAGTAGGGATCTGAGTAGATGGTTCCAGATCGAGCCAACTTTCTCCACACGAAGATGTAATAGTTATTGCAGCTCCTAAAAGGATATATTTTAATATTTTCATATTATCGTTCTGTTATTAATTAGAAATTCATATTCAAACCAAAAGTTACAGTTTTCAAAGGAGGAGTTCCCCAGATAGCCGAACCATTGCGCACCGATTCAGGATCGTAATAATCGTGCTTCGCCCAGATCCATAAGTTGTTCGAAGAAACATAGAAGCGCAGATTGCTGATACCTGCTTTCTCGGTCATTTTCTTAGGAAGAGTTACACCAAACGTCAGGTTTTTCAGACGGATAAAGTCAGAACTGTGAAGACGGCGAGTGGTTGTAATCTTATTCATTGCATTCGATGGACTGGCAATAAACAGCTCGTACTGAGTAATATCACCCGGCTGCTTCCAGCTATCTTTATAATAAGTAGGAATATTTGCCTCCATATCGTTACCACCATGCTCTGTTTTCTGTGCCCAGTTATCATAAGAATATCCACCGAACTGATATGTAAACGTGAAGTTCAGATCGAACCACTTGTAGCGAAGATTATTGCTGAGACCACCCACAAACTTAGGTTCAGCCTGTTTGTCAAGAACAATAGCATTAGCCTCGCTGCTGTTCTCGGTGATATCTTTTACATAGTTGCCATTCTCATCCAGCGTATTGGTGTAGAACTGAGGTGCACCCGTTTCAGGATTGATACCTGCAAATTCGATCATATAGAAAGTACGGTAAGAACGACCTACTTTACGAATCTGCTGTCCGCTGATAATTTGCGTTTGTTCGCCATCGAGCACTAAGATTTTATTTTTATTGCGCGATACATTGAACGTTGTATTCCAGCGGAAGTTCTTATTCTCGATATTAGTAGAGTTCAGTTCAAGCTCAAAACCTTTGTTTTGCACTTTACCGATATTCATCAGGTAAGAACCAAAGCCGGTAGTCATTGAAATCGGACAATCCATCAACAGGTTCTTTGTGGTACGTGTATAATATTCGAGTGTCAGGCTCAGTCTGTTCCAGAAGCTAATATCGATACCCACATTGAAGTTGTGATTGGTTTCCCACTCCAGATCCTTGTTGGCAATTTGCGACTGAATGATACCCGGCTGTTCCATATATCCGCCCGATACACTGCTTAAGCCCATATATCCATAGTAATCTGATGGCAAAGTACCATTTACCCCATAAGATGCACGCAGTTTCAAATCGGTAATCTGATCTCTTATTGATTCCATGAAGTTTTCCTCAACAATACGCCATGCACCCGAAACTGACCAGAATTTACCCCAGCGATTTCCTCTTGCCAGACGTGAACTACCATCCATACGGAAGCTTGCACCGATGAAGTATTTATTCAGATAATCGTAATTGGCACGGCTCAGATAAGAGATCAGTCGATACTCGGTTGAATTACCATCTACTGAACCAACCGTTTGTCCGTTGCTGACATCATTCTTATCGGACGTTACAAAGTTGGTTACCGAACCAGAAAGATAATCGCGGTAAGTTGCATCAATCTCATAGCCGGCAAGGAC
>CAMTOS010000186.1 GCA_947074195.1 uncultured Bacteroides sp. | reverse complement strand
TTTTTGTCTTAAAACCACTGATTTGCAATTTTCGGTGTAAGAATGTCGCATTTTTTATTTTCCGTACAGATTTTCATCGATAAAAACCATAGGTTTATCTATAATTTTATATAAAACTTACCTTTTAAGTGGTGTATCGGAAAAAATGTTTCTATTTTTGCGACTTGTAAATAAACACAATCGTTAACAATGAGAGTAAAATTATTATCATTCATCGCCGGATTTCTTCTTATATCTGTTTCAATGAGTTCATGTTTGGGCGATGATACTCCGATAGAATACAGTTCGAATGCCCTTATTCAGGCTTTTGCGCTTGAAGATGTATTGGATAAAAACTATGTATTTACTATCGATCAGCTACGCGGACAAATCTACAATCAGGATTCAATGCCTGTAGGTTCTGACACCATTATCGATAAGATACTGATCACGACGTTCAATGTGTCGGGTGTTGTTACTATGCGTAACCACGATGATACTGCCGATACGATTTTCAATTACAGCGATTCAATCAACTTCGTCGGAACTATGGAGAAACCACTCGAACTGAAAGTTTGGGCTCCCGATGGTGTTTATCAGAAAACTTACTCCATCTCGGTGCGTGTGCATCAGCAACAACCCGATTCGCTCGACTGGGGTTCTGCACCGATTGCTACCGATTATGCTCCGGGCATCACCGGCAAACAGAAATCAATTATTTACAACAATCAGGTATTCCTTTATGCTGATGGTCACCCTGTGTACTACACCGCTGTAAGCGATGGACGCACATGGTACAACAACACTGTTTCAGGATTGCCTTCAACCAATGTAACTTCGATTGTAAACTACATGAACACGCTTTATGCAACTGTCGAAGGTTCTACAAAATCATACGCTTCAACAGACGGTATCAGCTGGTCTGAATCTTCTCTGGGCGATAACATTGTGACATTTATTTCTCCTATCAGCAATATCCTTACAGCTATCAAAACCGTAGACGGAACCGATGTTAATGGCGCTGCCGTAACAGAAGAACGTTTCTGCACAACCGATGGTACAACATGGGTGGTAGGCGATACTGTTCCTCAGGATTTCCCTCAGAACAATATCTCGGCTACCGTTTATAAAAATGTAATCGGTATTGAAAACCTTGTTGTGGTAGGAAATAAAAAATATACCAGCGAAAACGATACTACTACTGTGCCATGGGCTTACATGGAAGGTCAGGAGTGGGTGGCACTTTCGACTGAATCGAGCAAAGCTTGTCCTAAATTCGAAGATCCTTCTATTATATATTATGGAGACAGTTTCTATATTTTCGGAAACTCATTTACAGCTTTCTATAATTCAGTAGCCGGACTTGTATGGAATGAAATAGAAGAAGAGTTCCTTTTCCCTGAAGAAATTCGCGGCAAGGAGTCTGACTATTCTATGGTTGTTGACGATCAGAACCGCATCTGGATTATGCGCGACACACCTAATGAGGTATGGCGCGGTAAGCTGAACAGACTCGGTTTTCTGGTTCAATAAGACGCCGGGATACAATTTTAACAGCCGTCAGTCGTTCTTTAAAAGTAAACACTATAGAAGAATATCGTGATTAAGAGAATACTGATAGTTTGTATCGCAGCATTTTGGGCCACAATGAATTTGTGTGCTCAGGATGAAGACGTTTTTAAAGGAGAGTTGGGTGGTGCTCTTGGCGGAAGCTTCTATATGGGTGATGCCAACTATACGACCCCTTTCAAGGATTTACGGTTTATGGGCGGAGCAATCGGCCGGTACATTCTGAATCCGCGAATGGCTGTGAAAGGAAATCTTTTGGTAGCGCAGATAGCCGGTGATACCCGCGATTTTAACAACAAATATCCGGGGCTCGAAGATGCCAGCTTTAAGCGAACACTGATAGACCTTGGTGCGCAGTTTGAATATAACTTTTTTGCCTATGGTACCGGTCACGGTTTCAGAGGCGGAAGCCGGTTTACACCATATATATTAGGTGGTATGGGATTTACCTATGCAATACCTCCCGAAAAAGGAGTGTTCACAGTGAATTTCCCCATCGGAATCGGCGTGAAATATAAACTCAAACGACGTTTAAATATCGGATGCGAATTTACTATGCGCTTCAGCATGAGCGATAAACTTGATGTTACTCGTAAAGATGGACTGCAGCTAAACGATCCGTATCAAATAAAAGGAGTGGGGTTAAAGAATAAGGATAGTTACTCGTTTACGATGATCTATCTGACTTACGATCTCTTCCCGAAATGTAAAGAATGTAATTATTAGTAAGATGTCTGAAATACTGGAAATAGATCCTGACCGAATTCCGCAACATGTCGCTATCATTATGGATGGCAACGGCAGATGGGCCAAACAAAAAGGCTTTTCGCGCTCGTTCGGACATAAAGCGGGCGAGGAAACGGTGCACGTCATTGCCGAAGAGGCCGCACGATTGGGAGTAAAGTTTCTGACGCTTTACACTTTCTCGATGGAAAACTGGAAACGCCCTGCCGAAGAGATTGAGGCGTTGATGAATCTTCTTTTCGATTCTATCGAAGAGGAGACTTTTATGAAAAATAACATCAGCTTTCAGGTGATTGGTGATATCGCTCGTTTGCCGCAATCTGTAAAAGATCGTCTGGCAAGCTGCATCAGCAATACATCGGGCAATACAGGTATGTGTCTTGTACTGGCACTTAGCTACTCATCGCAATGGGAGATAGCCGAGGCTGCCAAACAACTTGCCGTCCTGGTGCAAAAGGGGGAAATCTCTGCAGAAGATATTAATCCGGATGCCATTCAGAAACATCTGTCTACTAATTTTATGCCCAATCCGGATTTGCTCATTCGCACTGGTGGAGAGTGCCGCCTGAGCAATTTTCTTTTGTGGCAATGTGCCTATTCGGAACTCTATTTCTGTGATACCTACTGGCCCGACTTCAATGCAGATGAATTGAAAAAGGCCGTTGTTTATTTTCAGCAGAGAGAACGTCGATTTGGTAAAACAAGCGAACAGATAAGTTAACCATAATATTTATTTATAATATAAACATAAATGCATTATCGTTTTTTTCGTATATTCATTACGCTGACCTTGCTTTTGGGGTGTGTAACCACAAGTATGGCGCAAGAGGACAACACTGACGAAACTTCGAAACCCGTTATTCTGTATAGTGGTACTCCAAGAAAACTGGAGATTGCCGATATTCAGGTAGAGGGAGTGAAAAATTATGAAGACTATGTGTTGATTGGTCTCTCAGGACTTTCTGTGGGACAAACCATCTCTGTGCCCGGGGATGATATTACTACTGCCATCAAGCGTTACTGGCGTCATGGTCTGTTCTCTAATGTGCAGATCACAGCCGATAAGGTAGAAGACGGTAAAGTATGGTTAAGAATCAGTTTGACACAACGTCCGCGTATTTCTGAAATCCGCTATCATGGTGTGAAGAAATCGGAAAGACAAGATCTGGAGGCTCGTCTTGGTCTGGTAAAAGGTAGCCAGATTACGCCAAACCTTGTGGATCGTGCCAAAACACTGATTACCCGATACTACGATGACAAAGGGTTTAAGAATGCCGAAGTAGTCATTTCTCAGCGTGATGACGTGGCGAACGAAAACCAGGTAATCGTTGATGTGGATATCGACAAGAAAGAAAAGATTAAAATCAACAATATCGAAATCATCGGTAATGAGGCTTTAACAGATAAGCGTATCAAGAACGCGATGAAGAAGACCAACGAAAAGGGTAAGCTTCTGAATCTGTTTAAAACGAAGAAATTCATTGGCGAGAAATACGAGGAAGATAAAAACAACGTTATCGACAAATACAATGAGTTGGGTTATCGTGACGCGATCATTGTGAGAGATAGTGTTTGGAATCATAATGACAAGACGGTAAACATCCTTATCGAGGTAGAAGAAGGTGATAAATATTATCTTCGTAATGTAACCTGGGTGGGTAATACACTGTATCCATCAGATCAGCTGAACTACATGCTTCAGATGGGTAAGGGTGATGTTTATAATCAGAAATTACTGGAAGAACGCCTTTCTACGGATGAAGATGCGATTGGTAACCTTTACTATAACAATGGTTACTTGTTCTACAACCTTGATCCGGTAGAGGTAAATAT
>CAMTOS010000185.1 GCA_947074195.1 uncultured Bacteroides sp. | reverse complement strand
TTGATGTTTGTTCGATTGAAATTTTTCTGAATAATGGTAAAGTGGCAATGACAAACCTTGTCTTCCCTAACGAACCATACAATATTTTGCGTTTCTACTCTGAAGGCGGAGAGATGAAAGTAAATGATTTCACAGCTTATAAATTAGGATTATAATGATGACTAATAATAAACATACATATGCAAAGCTAATACCTGTCATGTTCTGCTTCTTCGCCATGGGTTTTGTCGATCTGGTGGGGATAGCATCGAACTATGTGCAGGCTGACTTAGGACTAAATGATGCGCAGGCCAATATTTTTCCATCATTAGTATTTTTCTGGTTCCTGATCTTCTCGGTACCTACAGGATTGCTGATGAATAAGATTGGCAGAAAGCGCACGGTACTACTTAGTTTGGTCGTTACAGCCATCTCACTTCTTATTCCTGTTTTTGGTGATAGTTATGGCATTATGTTGGTATCCTTCTCGTTCCTCGGAATAGGAAATGCCATTATGCAAACTTCCTTGAACCCATTGATTAGCAATCTGATTACCGGCGATAAACTGGCAAGTACGTTAACATTCGGTCAGTTCATTAAGGCTATTGCCTCTTTCCTTGCGCCATATCTAGCCATGTGGGGTGCATTGCAGGCATTGCCAACTTTCGGTTTAGGCTGGAGAGTGCTTTTCCCTATTTACATGATTATCGCTGTAATAGCCATCATCTTATTAAGTTCGACACCAATAGAGGAGGAAAAACCAGATAAAGCTTCGGGCTTTAAAGCATGTTTCGCCCTTTTAGGCAAATCGTTTGTATTGCTTTCATTCATCGGAATTATGTGTCATGTGGGAATCGATGTAGGTACAAATACTACCGCACCAAAGATCCTGATGGAACGTATCGGCATGACGCTGGCCGAAGCAGGTTTCGCCACCAGTCTTTACTTTATTTTCCGTACAGCTGGTTGTTTTATCGGTGCTTTTATTTTGCAGCGCGTGCGTTCAAGATCATTCTTTGCATTTAGCGTTGTGTTGATGCTGCTCGCTATGGTTGGTCTGTTCATCTTCCATTCAAAAACAGCCATCTTTATCTGCATTGCACTTATCGGTTTTGGTAATGCCAATATCTTCCCGATCATCTTTTCACAGGCTTTATTCGCTATGCCGGATAAAAAGAACGAAGTTTCTGGTCTGATGATTATGGGCTTGTTCGGGGGAACCGTTTTTCCGCTGGCTATGGGTGTGGCAAGTGATGCCATCGGACAGAATGGTGCCATTGCCATTATGATGATCGGTGTGATTTATCTGTTGATTTATACGCTAAAAATAAAGAAATAACCATGAATAATATAGTTGTTGGAATGGGTGAAGCACTATGGGATGTGCTGCCCGAAGGTAAGAAGATTGGTGGAGCTCCGGCAAATTTTGCCTATCACATTTCTCAGTTTGGATTCAATAGTTATGTAGTAAGTGCTGTGGGTAACGATGATCTGGGCGAGGAGATACTCGATAACTTCAAGTCTAAGAAGCTGAATTACCTTGAAGCTAAGGTACAGCAACCTACCGGAACAGTGCAAGTTACCCTCGACGATAAGGGGATTCCTTGTTATGATATTAAACAAGATGTGGCGTGGGATAACATTCCTTTTACAGCCGATCTCGAAAAGCTGGCAGAGAATACACGTGTGCTTTGTTTCGGTTCACTGGCACAGCGCAATTGTGTGTCACGTAACACCATCAAACAGTTTATCGATAAAATGCCATCGGGTGACGCTTGTTATAAAATCTTCGACATCAATCTTCGTCAGCAGTTTTATAATATTGATACACTGCGTGAGTCGATTCAGAAATGCAATATCCTGAAGATTAACGATGAAGAACTGGATGTTGTTACAAAACTTTTTGGTTACACAGAAAAAGAGCAGGTGATTCAGTGTATGGCCCTTCTTCGTGAGTTCGACCTGAAGATGCTAATCCTGACTTGCGGTGTAGAGGGTAGTTATGTCTTTACAGAAGATAACTATTCATTTATTGAAACGCCATTGGTAACGGTTGCCGATACGGTTGGTGCAGGCGATTCGTTTACTGCAACTTTTATCTCTGCCATTCTAAAGAGTAAATCTATCCCTGAAGCTCACCGTTTGGCTGTCGAGGTTTCGGCTTTTGTATGTACACAACACGGGGCTATGCCCGAACTTCCTGTTGAATTTAAACAACAATTAGGGGTATAGCATAAACGATAATGGATTAATTAAATTTGTAGTAAAGCAGAATGTCTGAGAAGATATTCTGCTTTTTATTGTTATATAGGAAAGTACCTTTTATCTTTGTTTATATAAATCATTTGATCATGAGAAATATAACCTTATTTATTTTCGTTGCAATATTGTTTGTCTTATCCGCTTGTCAGCAGAATAAGATAAGATATCATATTGGTGTGTCTCAATGTAGTGATGATGAATGGCGCCAAAAGATGAATAAGGAAATAGAACGCGAGGCTGTTTTCTATGATGGCGTGAATATCGATTTTCTTACCTCAAAAGATGATAATGCAAAGCAAAGTGAGGATATAGAATATTTTATAGACAAAGGAGTCGACTTATTGATTGTTTCGCCAAATGAGGCTGAGGCTATTGCCCCTGCTGTTGAAAAAGCTGTCAAAAAAGGTATACCGGTTATTATGGTCGATCGTAAAATATCTTCTGATAACTATACAGCCTATCTTGGTGCCGATAATTATGAGATTGGCAAGACGGCAGGAGAGTATATTATTACTCGCCTGAATGGCAAGGGAAACATAGTTGAGATTAAAGGACTGAGTGGGTCTACACCCGCCATTGAACGTCATAAAGGATTGATGGATGTGCTTGCCAATGCTCCTGACATTCGTGTGATTGCTTCTGTCAAGGGGGATTGGCAACAAGAAAATGCCACTGATAAGATGGATTCTTTGCTTAAACTTTACCCTGAAATCGATCTGGTATTTGCACAAAACGACCGTATGGCCTCGGGCGCATATAATGCAGCAAAGAAACTTGGGCGTGCAAGTGATATTGCTTTCGTCGGTGTCGATGCTCTACCGGGTAATAATTATGGGCTTCATCAGGTGCAAAACGGTGAGTTGGATGCTACGTTTATCTATCCTACCGGTGGTGATAAAGTGCTGCAAACGGCCATGAATGTTCTTACCAAACAACCATATGAAAAGGAAACTTTCTTGCCTACGGCTTTGATTGCTAAGACCAATGCCCGATTGATGCAACTTCAGGCAGACGAAATCAACAGTCAGGATCAGAAACTCGAGAGACTGAATAGTCAGATAGATGAATTCTGGTCTCGCTACTCGGCGCAGACTTCTTTTCTTTATGTGTCGATTATCTGCCTGGTGCTTTTTGCTTGTTTGCTCTTTATTATTATTCGCGCCTATTGGACAAAGAATCGTCTGAATTTGGAGTTGTCAAGTCAAAAGCAACAATTGGAAGAGCAGCGCGATCAGCTCATCACTCTGTCAAAACAATTAGAGGAAGCCACACAGTCTAAACTGGTTTTCTTTACCAATATCTCTCACGATTTCCGCACTCCCCTGACACTGATTGCCGATCCGGTAGAACAACTGCTTGAGAATGATGGGTTATCTCCGAAACAAGAAGGTCTGCTGAAAGTTGTACATAAAAACGTCAATATCCTGCTGCGTCTGGTCAATGAGATACTTGATTTCCGGAAATACGAAAACGGTAAACTGGAGTTACAGTTAAAGAATTGTGACCTGAAAGAGGCTGTTGGCAGTTGGTCTCAAGCCTTTCAATCGCTTGCTCTTAAGAAGCATATTCATTTCAATGTCGGTATAGCCGATGGCAATTATCATCTTCTTATCGATGAAAATAAGATAGAACGTATCTTTTTTAATCTGCTTTCCAATGCCTTCAAATTTACACCAGAGAACGGTGATATCAGCGTGGATCTGAGCATTCTAACGAAAGAATCGGAAGGGATTTTACTGATGAAGGTAGCTGATAATGGTAAGGGAATGTCTGCCGAACAAATACAAAAGATCTTCGATCGCTTCTATCAGACTGATGTTAACCATGCGGGTTCGGGTATCGGACTGGCACTGGTCAAGGCGTTGGTCGATTTGCAGGGAGGTACTATCGAAGTTGAAAGTCAGAAGGATAAAGGGACATTGTTTTCAATATCCATTCCGGTGGTTTTCA
>CAMTOS010000184.1 GCA_947074195.1 uncultured Bacteroides sp. | reverse complement strand
CGATGCAAAAGTAATAGGTTATTTTGAAATATGCAATATCTTTGCAAAAAAAAATATTGAAATGGATAAGATAATTGGATTGGGCAATGCCCTTGTTGATGTTTTGGTAACATTAAAAGATGATACATTGCTGAATGAAATGGGACTTCCAAAGGGAAGCATGCAATTGATAGATGATGCTAAGTTACAGCAGATTAACGCTCATTTTAGTGAGATGAAAACCCATCTTGCCACTGGCGGATCGGCTGCAAATACCATACTTGGACTCGCAAATCTGGGCGCTTGCACCGGATTTATAGGAAAAATAGGAAATGATTATTTTGGAGAATTTTTTCGTGAGAATCTCAAAAAAAATAAGATTGCAGACTATCTTTTAACATCTGATTTGCCTTCGGGCGTGGCTTCGACCTTTATTTCTCCGGATGGCGAACGTACTTTTGGTACTTATCTTGGTGCCGCTGCAACATTAAAAGCAGAAGAATTGGTGCCCGATATGTTCAAAGGTTATGCATATTTATATATCGAAGGTTATATGGTGCAGGATCATGATATGATTCTTCGTGCTATTCAGCTGGCAAAAGAGGCAGGTTTGCAGATTTGTCTTGACCTTGCGAGCTATAATATTGTGGAGGGTGACAAAGAATTCTTCACTTTGCTTGTCAATAAATATGTAGATATTATATTTGCCAATGAAGAGGAAGCAAAAGCGTTTACCGGTTGTGAACCCGAAGAGGCTTTAGAGATTCTGGGCAATCATTGCAGCATTGCAGTGGTTAAAGTAGGATCACGCGGCTCGTTTATCCGCAAAGGTACTCAGGTATACCAGGTAGGTGTTATTAAGGTAGAGCAGGTTGTCGACACAACCGGTGCCGGAGATTATTTTGCTGCAGGATTCCTTTACGGTCTGACTTGTGGTTACTCTCTTGATAAATGTGGCGAAATCGGTGCGTTGCTTTCCGGAAATGTAATTCAGGTGATCGGTACAACACTTAGTCCTGAATGCTGGGAAGGCATGAAAAAGCGTATCGGCGAAATATTGGCAGAATAAAACAAAGACATTTCTGCTTGTCTTTAAATTGTAAATAAAGCGTATGAAGAAATTTTTTAATTGGAGAAGCGGGCTTATTGCAGCTGCTGTGCTGGGGATGGTCGTGTTGTTTGGTTTTCAGCGTGGCGATAACCGTAATTTTCAGATAGCAAAGAATCTGGATATTTTTAACTCCATCGTAAAGGAGCTTGATCTCTTTTATGTAGACACACTGGATGCACAAAAAGCAATACGACAGGGTATCGATAATATGCTCTACTCGCTCGATCCTTATACGGTATATTATCCGGAGGAAGATCAGAGTGAGCTGGAACAGATGATTAAAGGTTCGTTCGGTGGTATCGGATCTATCATTATGTATAACCCTACATTGAAACGTTCGGTGATTTCTGAACCTTTCGAGGGTACTCCGGCTGCGAAGAACGGCTTGAAGGCAGGTGATATCATCCTTGAGATTGATGGTGAAGATATCGGTGCGAAAAATAATCAGCAGGTCAGTGAAATGCTTCGCGGACAAATCGGCACCAGCGTGAAGGTAAAGGTAAATCGCCCGCAGGCTGATGGCACGTTTACTCCGTTAGAATTTCAGTTAGTACGCGAATCGATACAAACGAAGCCTATTCCTTATGCAACGATTATGCCGGATAGCATAGGATATATTAATCTGAGTACTTTCTCGGGCAATCCGTCGAAAGAGTTTAAAAAGACTTTTCAGTCGATGAAGAAACAGGGCATCACAAGTCTTGTTATCGACCTTCGCGATAATGGCGGTGGTTTGATGGATGAGGCTGTGGAGATTGTGAACTTCTTCGTTCCACGAGGAAAAACGATTGTAACGACTAAAGGAAAGATTAAGCAGGCAAGCAACAGCTACAAAACTGTGCGCGAACCGCTGGATACAGAAATTCCGATTGCAGTACTGGTAAACGGAGGTACAGCTTCTTCTTCTGAAATCCTTTCGGGTGCTTTGCAGGATCTGGACCGTGCAGTGGTTATCGGTGATCGTACCTTTGGTAAAGGTCTGGTGCAGGTAACGCGTTCATTGCCTTATGGCGGTGCATTGAAACTGACTACTTCGAAGTATTATATCCCAAGCGGACGTTGTGTGCAGTCTATCGATTATGGCCGTCGCAATGAAGACGGAAGCGTGGCACGCATCCCCGATAGTCTGACTACCGTATTCTACACAGCTGCCGGTCGCCCGGTACGCGATGGTGGTGGTATTACTCCTGATATCGAAGTGAAAGAGCGCCGTATGCCAAATATCATCTTCTACCTGATTCGTGATAATGTCATCTTCGACTATGCCACACAATATTGTCTGCAACATCCCACAATTGCTCCAGTTGAAGATTTTGTGGTGACTGATGCCGATTATGATGCATTCAAAGCGATGGTGAATAAACTCGATTTTAAATATGATCAGCAGAGCGAGAAGATTCTGAACACTCTGAAAGAAGCTGCCGAATTTGAAGGCTATCTGACTGATGCATCCGAAGAGTTTGCTGCCCTGCAGAATAAACTGACGCACAATATAGATAAAGACCTCGATTATTTTGCGCCGGATATCAAAGAGATGATTGCTAATGAAATTGTGAAGCGTTATTACTTCCAGTCAGGTGCTATTGCCGAGCAATTGAAGAATGACGAAGGTTTGCGTGAAGCTGTGAAAATACTCTCTTCACCAAAGCTGTATCGCGAAGTGCTTACCGCAGAACAGGCTGCCGTAAAGAAAGCAGATAAGAAAAAGAAGTAATCGAAAGATATTTCATAAAAAAGGGGAGAATGTCATATGGCATTCTCCCCTTTTTGTTCTTATCATTATCAGATTTTAAACGAAATGTTCTCCGCCTTCCACCTGAGCATCTGTTACATATTTACGAATTCTTTGCTCCTCATCTTTCGGGCAAATCAGTAAAACGTTATCTGATTCTGCGACCAGATAGTTTTCCAGTCCATCGATAACCGCCAGTTTGCCATCGCTCAGAGCAATCATATTATTTTTGCAGTTATATAGCAACGATTCGCATTTCAATACCACATTGTTCTCTTCGTCTTTCTGAGAAAGATCGTGCAGTGAACCCCATGTGCCCAGATCAGACCAACCGAAATCTCCCAGTGAGACATAAACATTATCAGCCTTCTCCATCACACCAAAGTCAATTGAAACATTAGGGCAGGCAGGGAAGTGCTCCTCGATAAATTGCTTTTCCTTATCCGTTCCGTAAATCTCCTTGCCGGCAGCAAGTTTCGAAGCTGTTTCGGGTAGCAAATGTTCTATCGCCTTAATAATGCTGTTCACATTCCACACAAATAATCCCGAATTCCAGTAAAATTCACCACTGTCTACAAAAACTTTAGCCAGTTCTAATTCAGGCTTCTCTGTAAAGGTTTTTACTTTATACAGATTCTCACCCGCTTTTCCGTCAATCTGAATATAGCCATATGCTGTCTCCGGGCGGTTTGGTTTGATACCCAGCGTCATCAGAACATCATTGTCTTTCACAAAGTCGAAACCTTTCTGAACAGCCTCAAGGAATTCACCTTCCTTAATGATCAGATGATCGGACGGCGCAACCACGATATTAGCGTTAGGATTCAGTGCACGAATGTGGTAAGAAGCCCACGCGATGCATGGTGCAGTGTTACGTCGTGCAGGTTCAAGAAGAATCTGGCTTTCACTAATTTCGGGCAATTGCTCTTTAATCAGATCGCCATACATCGCATTCGAGACGATAAAGATATTTTCTGTAGGAACGATTTTCTGAAAGCGGTCAAAAGTTTGCTGTAGTAATGAACGACCGGTACCGAAAAAGTCTAAAAACTGTTTTGGGAGTGTTTTGCGACTAAATGGCCAGAACCGGCTGCCGATACCGCCACCCATAATCACACAATAATTGTCTTTATTTATCATAGTGCAGACTATCTGTTTAATATTTCCGCTAAAGTAGTATTAATAATCCGATTCGCACAAAGAAACATGTTTCATTTCTATTTTTAAGAACTTTTTTTTGCTCAATGGTTTGGAGATTCAAAATATATCCATATCTTTGCACCGCAATAAACAAAAACGCCCAGATGGCGGAATCGGTAGACGCGCTGGTCTCAAACACCAGTGGATTCACTTCCATCCCGGTTCGACCCCGGGTCTGGGTACCAAGAAAGCCTCGTAATCTGCTGATTACGAGGCTTTTTCTTTTTCCTTAATTACGACTGCACTGTAGATATAATTCT
>CAMTOS010000183.1 GCA_947074195.1 uncultured Bacteroides sp. | reverse complement strand
CCGGGAGTCAGAATCACATTCAGTCCGCCATTGGGATTAACGTGGTCCATCATTTCGCGCAGCAGTGCACAGTAGTTGCGATTATCGGCCACATCGTTATTTCTAAAAGTGTCGGGCGATACTTTACGGGTGATGGTACGGGCTATCATCGGATAAGAAGCCCCCGAAGGAATGCGAAGATTATCTTCTAAGATGTACCACTTCCCGTCTACCGATTGTATCAGGTCGATACCCGATATATGCGAGTAGATGTTCTGTGAGGGTGTGACCCCTTCGCACTCGGGCATATAGCCTTTCGAGGAGTAGACAAATTCTTCGGGAATGATGCCATCCTTAATAATCTTCTTGTCGTGATAGATATCATAGAGAAACTTATTCAGTGCATCTACTCTTTGCACCAGGCCTTTCTCTATATAGGCCCACTCTTCACCGGGAATTACTCTCGGTATTGAATCGAACGGAAACAGTTGTTCATTGAATTCTCCGTTCTTGTATACCCCGAAACGAACGCCGAAACGTTCCATCCATTTGTTCACCGTATCACGGCTTTTAATCAAAACGTCCATTGCATAATCTTTTTACCTTTTAAAACTTAGGTCAAATATATACAATATTATTTAATTTAAAACCTTTTTCGTTTTATTTTGTCGCCATAAACTAACTTATCATCTCTTTTTGCTACTTTATCCGCATATTTATTCACCTTTTGCCAACAAACAACAATATCACGTCTGTAAAAGAAAAGTCCGGCCTGCTATTCACATGGAATACACAGACCGGACTTTATATCTTATCTAAAGGAAAAGAAGAATTACTTCACTTCCCAGGTTTCATTTGTCAAAAGCAGTTCGCTGAAATTGTGGTATTTCTTTTTCTCTTTCACCTCTTCAATCTGCTGCATCAAAGCCGCATCGTAAGTAGGAGCATCCACATCGCGAATCACACCGAGTGCAATCGGGAAATCAGGACCTTTCATCAGCGCCAGTTTCAATTGCAAAGTGTGGTCTTCGCAGTGAGCATCGTGTACCAGAAGATCTTTTTCTGTGATACCATTCTCGCCAATTTTCACCACTTTCAGTCCAAAGCCTTCCTGTGCCAGACCAAATTCGCTGTTTTCACCGAAGATCATTGGTTTGCCGTGTTCCAGATAAATCGCATTCTTTGCGCGAAGCTCTTTCGTAGCTACACTATCGTGTGTACCATCATTAAAGATCACACAGTTCTGAAGAATCTCTACCACAGAAGCACCTTTGTGCTGAGCTGCTTTTTTCAGTACTTCAACAGATGCCGGACCATCTACTGCCACGCAGCGTGCAAAGAAGCGACCGCGTGCACCGAAAGTAAGTTCGGCAGGATAGAACGGATCTTCTACCGTACCAAACGGAGAAGTCTTGCTCACAAAACCACGCTCTGAAGTTGGCGAGTACTGTCCTTTTGTAAGACCGTAGATACGGTTGTTCAGCAACAACATATTCATATCGATGTTACGACGAACAGCGTGAATAAAGTGGTTACCACCGATAGCCAGACCGTCGCCATCGCCCGATACCTGCCAAACGGTTAGTTCCGGATTTGCTACCTTCACACCCGTAGCAATGGCAGCAGCACGGCCGTGAATGGTATGAAATCCGTAAGTGTTTACGTAATAAGGCAAACGAGATGAGCAACCGATACCCGATACCACCGCAATGTTGTGCGGAGCAACTTCAAGATCGGCCATCGCCTTATATAAAGAATTTAAGAATGCGTGGTCACCGCATCCCGGACACCAGCGTGGCTGACCGTTTTTATAATCCTGTAATGTATATTTTTTATCGCACATAGCTTTATTCCTCCATGATTTTAGTAAATGCTTCGACCAATTCCGAAGTCACAAAAGGCTGACCTTTTACTTCGTTGTACTGATGCAGTTCCACACCCGGTACGCTCATACGAAGGTATCCGGCAAACTGACCCATGTTTTGTTCTGCCACAACGATCTTCTTGTATTTCTTCAAGATATCGGCTGTGTTTTTAGGAAGCGGATTGATATACTGGAACTGAGCCAAAGCCACTTTCTTACCGGCAGCACGCATATCGTCCATCGCCGCATGAAGGTTACCATAAGTACCACCCCATCCTACAATCAGCAAGTCGGCATCTTCATCACCCAACACTTCCTGAGCAGGAATATAATCGGCAATGCGGTCAACTTTAGCCTGACGCAAATGAGTCATCAATTCATGGTTTTCAGGATCGGTAGAGATCGCACCTGTTTTGTCGTCTTTTTCAAGACCACCAATGCGGTGCATAAAGCCTTCTGTTCCCGGAACTGCCCAGTAGCGAGCACCGTTTTCTGCGTTACGCTGGAACGGAGTCCATGAACCCTGCATATCAGGAGTAACATATGGAGGAACGATAGCCGGACATTTTTCCAGATCGGGCAGATGCCATGCAGCCGAACCGTTTGCAATAAATGCATCGGTCAGAAGCACCACCGGAGTCATGTGTTCTACAGCAATCTTACAAGCCATGTAAGCTGAATCGAAACAGTTGGTTGGCGATGTAGCAGCGACTACAGGCATCGGACTTTCACCGTTGCGACCATAAAGCGCCTGAAGCAAGTCGGTTTGTTCTGATTTAGTAGGCAAACCAGTTGAAGGACCACCACGCTGTACGTTTACCACCACCAAAGGAAGTTCGGCAATTACAGCAAGGTTCATCGCCTCACTTTTAAGGCAAACACCAGGACCAGAAGTCGTTGTTACCGCCATGTTTCCGGCAAACGCCGCACCCACAGCCGATGCACAACCTGCAATCTCGTCTTCGCACTGAACCGTTTTCACGCCCAGTGATTTGTGTTTTGCCAGCTCCTGAAGAATATCAGTAGCAGGAGTAATAGGATAAGAACCCAGGTACAAAGGCAAGCCGGCTTTCTCTGCCGCTGCAATCATACCATAAGCCGTAGCCTTGTTACCATTAATATCTGTATAAAGACCTTTCGCCTTTTGTTCTTTACTTTCAATACGATATGTCGACGTAGAAGCGTGTGTGTTTGCACCGTAGTTATATCCGTCGTTCAACACCTTAATGTTAGCATCGGCAATAGCAGGTTTCTTAGCGAATTTCTCGCGAAGCATCTCTTCTGCCACTTTCAGGTCGCGGTTGAACAACCAGCAAACCAAACCCAGTGCGAACATGTTTTTGCAGCGAAGCATCGATTTGTTGTCAAGTCCTGAATCTTTCAGACTCTCTTTACACATCGATGAGATAGGCACTTCCAGCACTTCCTGTTTGATACCCAATTCCTCGAAAGGCTGATCTGTTTTGAACATTGCCTTTTCCAGATCTCTTGCTGTAAAAGAGTCAGAGTCGGTGATAACAAGGCCATTCGATGCACAATATCTGATTTGCGTTTTCAGAGCGGCCGGATTCATAGCCACCAAAACATTACACAAATCACCGGGGGTATAAACTTTATCAGAACCGATATGAACCTGGAAACCAGATACACCAGTTAGCGAACCTTGCGGGGCGCGGATATCGGCCGGATAGTCAGGAAACGTACAAATATCATTTCCCACAGTTGCTGACACGTTTGAGAAGATGTTGCCGGCCAACTGCATACCGTCGCCCGAGTCGCCAGAGAAGCGAACTACCACATCATTCAACTCTTTAACCATCATTTCGTCTGCCATACTTACTTTTATAATTTAATTCAATGACAAAATCGTATTAATCATTCTATTTATATATACTCTTTTAAATGCCCGCGCGCGAGCTTTAAAAAGATCAATATCAAACAAGTGCGGCAAAGTTCGCAAAGTTTAACGAGTCTACAAAATATTTAGCGTTTTATCTGAGACCAACTATCAAAAAGAGTAAATATATACCCCTTTATAGTTAATTTTAGTTCTCTTCCTAAGATTTTCATCTGTTTTTCTATCAGATTAATAGCAAAAAGAAAGCGCAAAATCTTACTAAATGTAACTTATAACGACTCCACAACCCCCACAACGCTGTTTTTTGTTATATTTATCACTCTTTAGGCTTGTATTTGTTAGAAATTAAGCCAAATCTGTGACAGTTCAACCAATCAGCCAAAAACCGTTAAAAGAGTATTCGATAAATATAAAATTAATATGCAATTTAACACAATTCGCTGCTTTTCTATCAAAAAAAGGAGACACGCAAATATATAGTCGATGATTTGGCATATCGACAGATTGAAGTATATTTGCAGAGTTATTCCAGCAGAATAGTTGGTCCTGTAGTTCAACGGATAGAATAGAAGTTTCCTAAACTTTAGATACGAGTTC
>CAMTOS010000182.1 GCA_947074195.1 uncultured Bacteroides sp. | reverse complement strand
TATGGATAATACAATTATACTTTCAGAGGAGCTTTATGTTCGCTGGGCGATACTCCCATCTGTTTCTTAAAACATTTGCTGAAATATTTCGGATCATTGAATCCTGTCATATAGGCTACTTCTGATATATTGAACTGATCGGTTTCTATGAGCTGAACTGCACGTTTGATGCGCATATCACGAATAAAATCGACAGGAGATATGCCCAGAATCGCTTTAAGTTTACGATAGAAAATGGTGCGGCTTACCAAAAGTTTTTCTGCAAAATCATCGACTGTGAGATCGGGATTATCCATTTGCTCTTCCATGAAAGCCATGGTTTGTTGAATGAATAATTCGTCCTGCGGAGTGATTTGGGGTTGCGATGGAGAAACAATTATATTCTTTTTCTGCTCACCGTTTGCAGATATCCTTTCCAGATAAACAGCCTGCAACTGTTTGCGCTGCTGCAGCAATGAATTGATGCGTGTCTTCAGATAAGTGGCGCTGAATGGCTTCGTGATATAATCGTCGATACCGCTTTCCAGTCCGGCAATACGGTCGTCGAGCGATGACTTTGCCGACAGAAGTATAATGGGGATATGGCAGATGTTGCGATCTTCCTTAATGACTTTTACCATATCGAGTCCGTCCATGACCGGCATCATCACATCGCTGATAATGATATCGGGGATGCTGTTTCGGGTTGCTTCAAGTCCCTTTTTTCCGTTTATGGCCTGCACTACATTGTAACTATTGCATAAAATGTTGTGAAGAAAAAGTCGGAGTTCATCATTGTCTTCAACAATTAAAATGGTTAGTTTCTCTTCATCACGTGTGGCAGGGATTTCATTTTGTAAAGGTGTAAGATTCACATTGTCAGCTAATAATGAATTCTCAACAGCAGGATTATAGCTATCGGATAAGATAAACTCTGCCCGCGGATCTTTCTCATAAACTTGCTTACCTGCAGGTAGCTCCACACAGAAACAACTGCCTTTGCCGGGTTCGCTCCGGAGTTCTATACGACCATGGTGCAGCTCTACCAGTTCTTTGGTAAGTGATAATCCAATGCCTGATGAAGAATGCATCATATTATGTCTGGCTACCGTTTCGAAACGTTGAAATAATGATTTCTGTTTTGATAGTTCAATACCATGTCCCTGATCGGTGACAGATATCAAAACACTATTTTCTTCGATAGCCAGTCCGATAGTAATGCGCTTACCGTTCGGGGTATATTTAAACGCATTCGAAATCAGATTGAATAAGATTTTTTCTACTTTGTCGCTGTCAATCCACATAGGCAACTGGCCGGCTGTAGTGTCAAGTGTAAAATCGATCTGCTTTTCTACAGCAATCAGGCGGAAGCTATCCATTATCTTTCGGGTGAAGCCAATCAGCTCTGCTTCTTCTATCAGAAGCTTCATTTTCTTATTTTCGATTTTCCTGAAGTCAAGAATTTCATTGACCAGGCGCAACATGCGTTCTGTGTTTTTATGAACCAGGGATAAATGGCTGCGCACGCTGTCTGAAACAGGTTCGCGTTCCAGGATCTCGGTCACCGGACTGGCAATTAGTGTGAGTGGTGTGCGAAGTTCGTGCGATATATCTGTAAAGAAGCGGAGTTTGATGTCGGCCAACTGCTGTTCCATATCTACCCGGTGACGCAGACGATAAATGTAGAAGAGGATATAAACCACTGCACCGGTAAGCATCAGAAAAAGAGTGATATAGAATATCCATGCCCAGATAGTTTCCCAAAAGGTGGGTTTGACGTGCAGCGTCAGAGTTTTTACATTATCTACCCAAACACCATCGCTATTGGTAGAACGTACCTGAAAATTGTAAGTTCCCGGAGGCAGGTTTATGTAGCTTGCCGAGCGGTTTTGATCCACTTCATTCCATTCCACTTCAAACCCTTCCATGCGGTGAGCATACTTTATTTCGGAAGGTGCTACATAGTCCAGTGCGGAGTATTGAAGTGTAATATTGCGCTGCGATGGGGACAGCGTTAACTCTTTCATTTCACCAATTCCTCTGGGCGATGCACTTCCCTGAATTCTCAATCCGGTGAGCGCAATGGGTGGAACATATGTATCTTTCTGCATCTCATGAGGATCAATGCTGATAATACCTTTATTGGTGCCGAAGATTAACTGTCCGTCACCGTTAATGACGGGTGCGGCCTCAGTAAAGATGAAGCGTTGCTGAAGAAAATTGTGACCGTAATTCTCGAAACTTTCGGTTGCAGGATTGAATTTAGTCAGGGCATTTTCCTGAATAATCCACAGGTTTTTATCGGCATCTTCTATGGAAGAAAGTGTCAGGTCCGAAGCAAGTCCGTTGCGGCGGGTAAACGATTTGAATTCTATACCATTCTGAAGCAGATTACCGGACAGCACCTTACTGACACCACCGGTGAAAGTGGTGATATAGATGTCGTCATTATTGTTGGTGTAGATGTGCATGACATCGTTACCGCCCAGACTTGAAGCGATATTTGGCTTGCGGATGTTATTGTAAAGTACAATTTCTTCGGGCTGATCAAAGTCTGAAGAGAAAGAAAGTAGTCCCTGCGTAGTACCGGCAAGAATCACGCCGTTGCTGACTTCCTTAATGCATCTTACCCGGTGGTTTTGTATTGAAGGAAAATTCTTAAGGCGATTGCTATAGTTCAGAAACTGAATATCATTGCTTTCTGCTTTATCGATCAGGTTAATGCCACCACCAAAAGTACCTACCCATATTCGCCCTTTGCTGTCTTGCTCGAGTGCATAGATGCTGTTGTTTGAAAGACTGTATTTTTGCTCTTTATCATGTTTAAACTGCTTTACCGTATACTTTTTATCCGTAATTTCATTGAGCAAAAACAGCCCTTCATCTTTGGTCCCGAGCCATATACGTTGCGCTGTATCTTCGAGGATAGAATATACGCTACTGTAAAATCTGCTTTCGGAAGAGGTGATCGCGCCATCTTTAGAAAGATAACCCGCTAATGTACCGTCAGGAGAATAAATGCGTATCATTCCGGTTTTAGACGTCACCCACAACTGATTCTTTCTGTCAATAAACAAAGTACGCTGTTCCATGCCATCATCTATTGGGTTTTGCTGATAGGCAGGATTGAAAAAAGAGAGCTTTTCGATGCCTCGTGCACTGATGAGCCACAGGTTTTTCTGATTATCGGTATAGAAATACCGCACATTGGGCATATAGGCTATTTTTAAGCCTTCGACTTCTGAATAGAATGTTTTCAGTTTCTTTTCCTCGCGATCGTAATAGCTGAAATTCCCTTTTTCGGGTATCAGCCATACCATACCGGTTTTATCTTCGAATACCAGATGGCGGTTGCTTCGCGGATATTTAATTCTTTCCGATATTGGAGTAGAGAAATACTGTGTTTCTCCGAGTTTCTTGTTTATACGAATGATGCCTTGCTCGTCTGAGAAGATCCAATAGTTTTTATGGCTGTCTCTGAACACAGAAGTGGCGTTTCGCGAAGCGTGTTCTTTGCTTTGTATGTGCAGAGTTTCAAAGCACCCGGTAGAAGGATCAAACAGAATTACGCCATTGTCGGTACACAGTGCAATATTGTTATTGTCAATTAGTTCGACACTGTTTACCTGCTGAAAAGACTCCGGTATTGTTATGAACTTTATCTTTCCGTTATCGGCATTATACTCGGCAAGCTTTCCCGAATTGGATATAAAAAAAATACGTTGATTTACTTCTTTAATGAAATGAAAAGGAAAATCGCTTTGTATCTGTTTGCTGCCAATTATTGAAACACCGTTGTCAGTAAGTATCCATTCGTCTCCTTCGCTGTCCTGAAAGATGGAGTAGATGGTTTTGCCTTTCAGTCGCTGACTGGCATTACCAAACAGTTCGATTACCGGTTTACGCTCATCTTTATTTCGTGCTTCCTGAATGCGAAGGGTATACCCCTGATCGCAAACCAGCCAGGTGACGCCTTTGGGTAAAACATGCGTCTGCATAATGATGAAAGACATTTGTGTATCGGTTTCGAAATCGCGCAGAACATCGATAAACTCTTCTGTGGCTACATTGAAAAGGAAGCAATGACCATCGTAAGTCTGACACCAAATGTTGCCGTAACGGCTTTCGGCAATGGAAGTAATGCGGTTATTGCTGAGCATGCAACTGTCACCGGGATAGGCTTTGTAGTTTCTGAAATTATAACCGTCGTATTTATCGAGTCCATTCCAGGTGCTGATCCAGATAAACCCTTTCTGATCCTGAAGTATGGTGGTTGCCACTCCCTGAGAGAGTCCGTCGTTAACGGTAATATGTTTTACCTGACAAAGTGGCTGAGCATTTGTT
>CAMTOS010000181.1 GCA_947074195.1 uncultured Bacteroides sp. | reverse complement strand
GAGGAACTGGCATACAGCACACCGGCACCTGGGGTGAGAATGCCACGATGCTGAAACGGTTGGATATAAGTTATCAACCATGAAAAATCCCTATAAACATTTCGCAAAATATTTATAGGGATATTAGCTTTAAACAGCATACTATACTTTAGTGATTTATCGTGTTACAATCATCATTATAATATACATGGACAAATAATATTACTAACACTAAACTATGTTTTCTTTACTACATCTTCTTTATTCTTTTTCGGATGATCTTCTATCCATTTATAAGATGCTGCATCCCGTTTTGCTACATATGCATCAATCATCTCTTGTGTAGGAATAAATCCTTCAGGCCATTTCGACTTCTGACTGGCCTTACGTCCTTCTATCTCAAAGTCAAATGGCTCGAATTTAGATGCAGGGTCATACCATCCAGGTTTACGGCAAGCATAGATAATAAAAGGAACGATGCTAAAACCAACAACACCTATCAGCAGAATTGCGATATACACTCCTTTACTACCGATATTAATCTGATCGGGTGGGAAGAAGCTTAATACAACGCCAATTACACCACCGATGAGGCCCAACAATCCAACAATCCATATACCTACTTTTCCACCCGGTATGGCAAAGGGTCTTACCTTTTTAGGCTGCGTATACCTCAGTCTGATTGCTGCTATATATATAATGATATACATCAGTAAGAATATAATCGTTGCCATCTGTGAGAATACCTGATAGCCTGACTGAACAGAAGGAAGAAGAATCAGCACAAATACGATACAACTAATGATAACTCCCTGAATAAGCAGGATAGGAACCTGAATGTTGTTTTTGTTTGTCTTTTGTACTTCGCGTGGTAAATAACCGGCTTTTCCTACCATAAGCATACCTGTTGTGGTACCGCCAATCATAACACTGCACTGACCAAGTACACCAAAGGCAATCATTATCGCCATAATATGTCCCATCCACGGGAGTCTGATGTTGGCCCAGAGCTTTTCGTAAGTAATCAGCAATGTTTGTACCAGGTTAATGTCTTTTTCGGGAGTAACGATAGCTACAGATAGTGTACAAAGAATGAAGATGACTATTGTAATGATGGTAGCGATAAGTACAGCAATCGGATAATTCTTCTTCGGATTCTTCATGTGCTCCACATGTACCGCCTGCATCTCCATACCGGCATAGAAGAGGAAGATGCTTGCTGCAAGAACCAGATTATTTATCTTAGAAAAGTCAGGAAAGAAATTCTGATGTTTGGGAAGATAAACGGGTTGCCCCATGCATAAATAGATAATGGCAAGGATAACAAGAATACCCGCTGGTATAATCGTCCCGATAAAACCTCCGTAAGTACTCAGCTTTGCGGAAGCTTTAAGTCCGCGAAATGTATTCAGTGTAGCAGCCCAGTATATTCCTAAAAGGATAAGGATGGTATAAAGTTTATTGCTTGCCAGGTGTGCATCGAAACTTTCGGGCCACCAGATGTAAGCAATCGCTACACCGGCAAAGATCAGAACCGTAGGAAACCACACCACAATGGCCAGCCATTCATAATACATCGCTATAAATCCCCATCTCACACCCAGTGCTTCGCTAACCCATCTGAATAAACCTCCTTTTTTTGGAAAGGTTGAGGCCAGCTCAGCACAAACCAGAGATACCGGAATCAACATTAAGACGGCAGCAAAAACATAATAGAATATGGATGTAATCCCGTATTCGGCCTGAGAAGCCAATCCTCTGAGACTTACGATGGTTGTAACGTTCATAATGGCGAGTGCCATTACACTAATTACGACTTTCTTTCCACCGGGGCTTACCGATGCAAGCGGGCCGGTTGATGAAGCTGTGCTGTTTGTTGTTTCTTTTGATTCCATATAACTCGGGTTTTAAATTAAAGAGGTTCGGGGAGAAAGAAATAGCTTCTCCCTCAAAACCTCTTTAACACATATACTATTAGAAATTTCAGAGAACTTTTCGGGGATTAAATTTCACCCCATTCTTTCAAAACCTCATCTCTTGCGGCAGCTACACTCTTCAATGTATGTTTCATCACATCAGGAGTACAGAATACGGTCATCGGGAATGATTTGATTGCGAAAATTACCGCATCCTTATCTTTCTCGTCTGTATTGTAATTGGTAGTTCTGAAACCGGTACTGAAACTCATGTATGGAGTACAAACGCCATCAATACGATGTGCATCTCTGTACCATTCGTAAAGTTTATTACCTACTGCTTCATTCAGACGGTTATACTTGATGACGTCGCTACGATGGTTCGGATCGTTCAACTCATCGGTGTACATTTGTTTTGCATTTACATTAGGAGGATAAACACGTATCAGTGTAATGAAACCGCTGTCGCCTGCATTGGCTACACACATGTCAGATCTTTCTGATACCAGGTCATAGATGACATATTTTACTTCTTCGATACCACCCACAACTGCCTGCATACCTTCAAGACCGAAGTATTTCAATGTTGCCCATGCAGCCATTGCACCATTTACAGTACGTGATACTTCGAGAGTATAATACATTGGGTTATAAGGAGTACGTACCTGCAAATAAGCATCTTTACCACGTGCAAGAAGTTTTTCAAAGATTTCGGCATCTTTGTAAAGGAACATACTACTTACATAAGGACACCAGCCTACTTTATGGAAGTCGATACCGCAGGCGTCTGCATGGCGTATTCCTTTGTAAAGCTCAGCATTGGCTTTGATGATGTTCAATACATCGGCAGAGAATTCCAACGGATTTGCATCGAAATCATATTCCTTGAAAGTAATCCAGGACCAGCCTACTACACAGTCACAGTAAATCAACGGATCGTTAAAGCCTTCCGGATTAGGATACTTATCAACAATCTCGCGAACTTTTGCAGGATCATCAAATGCCGATGCATCTGTTGTACCCATTGTACAAACTACAAGTGCAACAGGGATCTTTTTGTCATGAAACTCTTTCAACTTCTTGTCCAAAGCTTCAATGTCCATTCCGTTAGTGGTTTTATCGCAAGGAATTCTTACCACATTGTTCATACCAACACCCATCCAGTCTGAACTGTTTTGCTGGGAATAGTGCGCCTGTTCAGAGCAAACTATCTTCATATCATCGCGGATACCTGTCCAGCGTGACTCTGGCTTGCAGTGAGTCAAACCATATTTTACTCCGTAAGTCCAGCAACCACTACCACCATAGGTAAATACACCACCGGCAAGAGTAGGATTCCATCCGATGAGGCTCGCAATCATACCTGCTGTTTCAAGTTCGGCACGGTGTGCATTCTGACCATATTCACCTTCAATGATATTAGGTGCGAAGATCTGGCTTAACATAGAAGCTGCGATACCGGCAGTATTACCATTTGGAAGCACATTTTCCATGGTCAGCGGATGTCCCCAGTTAGGTGCACCCTCAAACATATGAACCACTTCTTTGATAACATCGTCAATAGGCATCCCTTTTTGAGCGATCTTTTGATTTTTTACTTCAGGATATTCAAACTGAAGCTTAGAGTCAGTACCCAATATGCAGGACCAGTTTCATCACCCTTAAGATCATTCAATAAATCCATCCCCTTAATAACTACATCTTTCAAGCGGTCGGGACCTTTTACAGGTAAAGGAAATTCACTAGTCATTATCTTACGATAGAGCGCCCATTTTGGTGCATCAGGAGCAATGTCATTGCCATTCCAAATTTTGTCTTTTGAATCCATGATAAAAAATATTTAAATTAATAAACAAGGAGTATAACATGAGATATAAAAGATAGTTCAAATAACACTATTGGAATGAGTCACATGAAAATATAATATTATTAACAATGATAAATGTGAAACGCTGATATTTTATGATAATTATTTCTGAATAAGTTAAGATGTAATGATAATTGTATTGCTATAAATGTTGATACTTATTGATGTGAATAATCTCTTGGCTTTTTATTTTAGATTACTTCTTAAAACACTTTTAATAGGCGTTATGCTAATAGTTAGAATGTAAATAGCCTTTCTTTTGTATATAGAATAGTGTAAATAAAAAATAATAGTGATACTAACTTGACACGAATTATGTTCCTTCATATTACATTCATATATCTTTATTATTAAGATATTGGTACATTGAATATATTTTGGCATATGTTTAATTGCTGTATTTTGCACTATTCTTAAGTTGAAAAAGATTTAGATAGTTGTGGATATGATAAATAATTTACAATATGATTGTCGTGGTCTATTATATGAAATAAGAAAATATCCACTTTTACTAATTAATACCGAAGTTGTTATGAATCAGATGTTTAAAGATTTTATTTCGTGTATAGAAATAAAATCTTTTCTTCACATAAATATGGAATATAAAGGATTTGGTGAAGATATTAGTTAAATAATATTTTATTCTCCGCAATACGATAATTCTCCATTCACAATGGCCGCTGCCGAAGTGTATGG
>CAMTOS010000180.1 GCA_947074195.1 uncultured Bacteroides sp. | reverse complement strand
CAATCCGGCAGTAGACTTGATGCGTCTTGTTATCGAGAATAAGAAGAAGCAGGATTTGGAGGTGAATGACTACTATTCGTATGATAAATACGAAAAAATGAAAATGTCTCTGAGTGAAATTACACCCGAGAAACTGGAAAAAGGAATTTATAAGAAATACGCCTTCCTGCGCGATCAGATTGAGGTTTCGGAGGAGAGTAACACACTGATTCTCCCTATTTCTGTACAGGAAACGGCCTCACAAACGGTTTTCCGTAAAGACCCCGTAAGCGAAAAGACCATCATCAAGGGAATGAATGCGGTTGGTATAAATGACTTTATATCGACCGGCGATATGATGAATACAATGCTGAAAGATATCTTTACCAACATCAATATTTACGATGACGAAATAAGATTATTGCAGCGCCGCTTCACCAGTCCGATATCTCGTGCCGGGATAAACTTCTATAAATACTACATCATGGATACCATCATGGTAGACCGTGACAGCTGTTTCCATCTTACATTCGTACCGCAGAATTCTCAGGATTTCGGGTTTACAGGGCACTTATATGTCATTAAAGACTCGACTTATGCCGTGAAGAAATGTACCATGAATTTGCCCCGCAATACCGGTGTAAACTTTGTGAATCGTCTGGATATTGTTCAGAATTACGAGCAGCTTCCCAACGGCAACTGGGTACTGAAAGATGATGATATGATTGTTGACCTCTCTTTGCTTAAAAACATTGGGGCGGCACAAATTCAGCGCATTACCAAATACACCAATTACAATTTCGACCCGATAGATCCCCGCTATTTCCGCATGAAAGCATCGGTAATTAAAGAAGCCGATATCCTTTCAAAAAGCGATGAATTCTGGGCCGAAATCAGGCAGGTTCCGCTAACGAAAACCGAAAGCACGATGGATGTTTTTATGAACCGCATCGAGCAGATACCCGGTTTTAAATATCTGATATTTACTGCAAAGGCTTTCATTGAGAACTACGTAGAAACAGCCGGACCAAAGAAAAAGAGTAAGTTCGATTTTGGACCGATCAATACCGTTATTTCCAAAAACTATGTCGACGGCTGGCGTTTGCGCGTGAGTGGTATGACTACCGCACACCTTAATCCGCACTGGTTTGTAAGTGGTTATGGTGCCTATGGTTTTAAAGATCATCGATGGAAATACAACGGAACACTGACCTACTCTTTCAACAAACGTGAATATGTGATCTGGGAATACCCGAAACATTATATATCGGCTACCTATAGTTTCGATGTGATGTCGCCCATGGACAAGTTTTTGTATACCGACAAAGACAATGTATTCCTGGCCTGGAAGACAACAACCGTGGACCAGATGTCGTATATGCGCGATATCATGGTGAACTATGAAAAAGAAACGCTCACCGGTTTCAGTGTAAAAGGGATGCTTCGTCACCGTACAGATGAACCTACAGGTAATCTGAAATACTGGCGCAACAACGACACACCCGATAAGATGCCGTTGCCCGGCGAGGATCCATTAAAGAAAGTGAAGACTTTCGAAGCGGGTATCACACTGCGCTATGCACCGGGAGAATCTTTTGTTAACTCAAAACAGCGCCGTATTCCGGTATCACTCGATGCACCGATATTTACCATAAACCATACCGTGGGTATTAAAGGACTTCTTGATAGCGATTACAATTTTAACCGTACCGAAGCAAGCATCTGGAAGCGATTCTGGCTGCCGGCATCATGGGGAAAAATAGATTTAAGCGTTAAAGGTGGTATAGAATGGAACACCGTACCGTTTCCTTTATTACTTTTGCCTGAAGCAAACCTAAGTTATATTACGCAAAGGGAAACTTTCTGTCTGATAAACAACATGGAGTTCCTGAACGACCGTTTTGCATCGCTGTCTGTATCATACGATATGAATGGTAAACTGTTTAACCGCATACCGCTGATTAAACATCTGAAATGGAGAGAAATGTTCCGCTTCAGAGCCTTATGGGGACAGCTGACCGATAAGAATAATCCGTTTAAAAGTGACAATCCGGATTTGTTCTTATTCCCGATGCGCGATGGAAAATATACGAGTTTTGTGATGAATCCAAGGATACCCTACATGGAAGCCAGCGTTGGTATATACAATATTTTCAAGCTTTTGCACGTTGAATATGTACACAGGTTGAGTTATCTCAACAATCCGAATATCAACAAATGGGGATTCCGTTTTATGGTATTGATGGTATTTTAATCCATTTATACAACAAACTATGCAACCATTAGCTGAAAGGCTCAGGCCTAAGACTCTTGATGAATATATCGGTCAGCAACATCTTGTCGGACCGAATGCCGTGTTGCGCAAAATGATAGATGCAGGACGCATCTCCTCTTTTATTCTGTGGGGACCGCCGGGTGTGGGTAAAACTACGCTTGCACAAATCATTGCCAATAAACTTGATACCCCTTTCTATACATTAAGTGCAGTGACGTCGGGCGTTAAAGATGTTCGCGAAGTCATTGAGAAAGCCAAAAGCAACAGATTCTTTTCGCACAACAGTCCGATATTGTTTATCGATGAAATTCATCGTTTCAGCAAGTCGCAGCAAGATTCTCTGCTGGGTGCCGTAGAAAAAGGAATTGTGACACTGATTGGTGCCACTACAGAAAACCCTTCCTTCGAAGTGATTCGTCCTCTCCTTTCCCGTTGTCAGCTTTATGTCCTCAAATCGCTCGAAAAAGATGATTTGTTAGGATTGATTGACCGCGCCATTACAACGGATTATGTGCTTAAAGAACGAAATATACAGGTAAAAGAGACCGATGCCATTCTCCGGTATTCGGGTGGTGATGCACGAAAACTACTGAACATCATCGATCTGGTAGTTTCTTCGGAAAGCGAAAAAGATGTGGTCATTACCGATGAGATGGTGACCGAGCGTTTGCAACAAAACCCACTTGCTTATGACAAGGATGGCGAAATGCATTACGACATCATTTCGGCATTTATCAAATCGATTCGCGGGAGCGACCCTGATGCTGCCATTTACTGGCTGGCACGTATGGTGGAAGGCGGAGAAGACCCGGCCTTTATTGCCCGCCGACTGGTAATTGCAGCGGCCGAAGATATTGGTCTGGCCAACCCCAATGCCCTGCTTATAGCCAATGCCTGTTTCGATACCATTATGAAAATTGGTTGGCCCGAAGGCCGCATACCATTGGCAGAAGCAACCATATATCTGGCCACCAGTCCGAAAAGTAATTCGGCCTATAAGGCGATTGATGCAGCCATTGCCCTGGTCAAAGAGACGGGCAATCTGCCGGTGCCACTGCATCTTAGAAATGCACCGACCAAACTGATGAAGCAACTGGGCTATGGCGACAACTATAAATATGCTCACAGCTATTCGGGCAACTTTGTACAACAGCAATTCCTGCCCGATGAAGTAAAAGACAGACAAATATGGATACCACAGCAAAATGCAGCCGAACAGAAACACGCTGAACGCCTGCAGCAGCTATGGGAGAAACGATATAGAAAAGATCAACCTTAATAGTAACTTATAAACAAAGCGCGTATGAAGATTGTAGTTTTAGACGGATATACGGTTAACCCCGGAGATTTGTCATGGAGTAATCTGGAAAAATTAGGTGAATGCAACATTTACGAACGCACATCCACAGAAGAGTTAATAGGCCGTGCAAAAGAAGCCGAAGTTATTCTGACCAACAAAGTGGTAATTACAGCCGATGACATGGATCAGTTGCCACAATTGAAATATATTGGTGTACTGGCAACCGGATACAATGTAATTGACATAGAGGCTGCCAAAGAGCGTGGCATCGTGGTAACAAACATTCCTGCATACAGCACACCGTCTGTAGGGCAAATGGTGTTTGCTCATATTCTGAACATCACTCAGCAGGTGGAGCATTATGCCGATGAAGTTCGCGAAGGCGAATGGACAACCTGTCCCGACTTTTGTTACTGGAACACTCCACTTATCGAATTGCTGGGACGCAAGATCGGTCTTATCGGACTGGGACAAACGGGTTACAACACTGCCCGTATCGCTTTAGGTTTTGGTATGAAAGTATGGGCACATACTTCGAAATCACGCCTGCAACTTCCACCCGAAATTAAGAAGATGGAACTCGATACGATTTTCCGTGAATGTGATATCATCAGTCTGCACTGCCCACTGAACGAGAACACCAGCGAACTGGTTAACGCCAAAAGATTGTCGCTGATGAAACCTTCGGCTATCCTGATTAATACAGGTCGTGGCGGATTGATAAATGAACAGGATCTTGCCGATGCACTGAATCAGAAGAAACTGTATGCTGCCGGACTGGATGTACTTTCTACCGAACCACCCAAAGCCGATAATCCGCTGCTTGCTGCACGCAACTGCTTTATTACACCGCACATTGCCTGGGCAACCAAAGCATCACGCGAACGCCTTGTACACATCATGTGCGAAAACATTCAGGCCTATATCAGCGGAAAACCAATTAATAATGTAGCTGTCTGATTAAAGATATATACCAATAAAAAAAGCACCTCAAAAGGGTGCTTTTTTTATTGGTGATAATTCACTTAATAAGCAGATGAATTGGTATCATCCAACTCTTTCGGCGTAATCTTTTTGCTGTCGATTTTAC
>CAMTOS010000179.1 GCA_947074195.1 uncultured Bacteroides sp. | reverse complement strand
AGGAATATTGAGGCGGTGAAAGGGAATTGATTTACCGGGATGATCAATCAAATCAATCTCTTTTATTATTAAAACACAATATATGCTCTCATTTTGATACATATTATCTATATTTGAAAACACATTGCAGACATGACCATTAAATTATAAACTAAATAAATACTCTATGATGAAACAAAAAACATTTAATCGCATTACAGGGAGCTTAATAATTGGAGTCGTAGTCCTCGGAGTTACAATTACACTTGCATTATTATTTTTATATATGACAAAATAAAATCTGCATAGATATTAAATACGGGGCTATTTAGACAAAAGGTTTAAATAGCCCCGTGCCATTTTTATTCACATCTCAGGCCATTTTTCTCAAACCAATTCCCTCTCCCATTGTTTATAAAAGAAAACTATAAACTCTACAACTATGGAAGAGAAAAAATTTCATCAGCCGGTGACCGACCATGCCGGAGAGAACGTTATTTTCATTGTCTACAAGCTAAAAGATACTCCAGATACTGCCGATAAAGTGAAAGATGTTTGCTCAAACTTTACCGGTATGATTCGCAGCATGCAGAACAGATTCCAGGAATCGCAATTTAGTGCGGTGATGGGATTTGGCGCTGAAGCATGGGCGAAACTGTTTCCCGAACAGGGTAAACCGAAGGAGTTAGAGATTTTCAAGGAGATCAAAGGAGATAAATATACAGCTGTGTCTACGCCCGGTGATTTGTTTTTTCATCTTCGAGCCAAACAAATGGGTTTGTGCTTTGAATTTGCAGCCAATCTGGACTCAAAGCTTAAAGGAGTAGTAGAATGTATCGACGAAACCCATGGCTTCCGTTATATGGACGGTAAGGCAATTATTGGTTTTGTAGATGGCACAGAAAATCCGGGTGTGGATGCAGATGCGCTGAGTTTCGGAGTTATCGGTGATGAAGATCCCGATTTTACAGGTGGAAGCTATGTGTTTGTACAGAAGTACATTCACGATATGGATGCCTGGAATGCGCTGAAAACTGAGGATCAGGAGAAGGTAATTGGACGCCACAAGTACAATGATATCGAACTAAGTGACGAGGAAAAGCCGGCCAATGCGCACAATGCGGTGACAAATATTGGCGATGACCTGAAGATTATCCGTGGCAATATGCCATTTGCCAATACAGCCAAAGGGGAATATGGCACGTATTTCATAGGCTATGCCCGCTATTTCTCGACCACGAATAAGATGCTTCAGAATATGTTTATCGGTGATCCGGTGGGCAATACAGACCGTTTGCTTGACTTTAGTACTGCGGTTACAGGTACTTTGTTCTTTGTGCCTTCGTATTCTCTTTTGGGCGATATAGGAGGCTGATTCTTGATAGTAATACGAGGATTGTTGCCAAAGGCTTGGCAAGAGTTTGCCAACGTATTGTCAATAAATTGCCAAAGGCTTGGCAAAAAGTTGACAAGGCGTTGGCAAAAAACCAGGGATTATAGATCATGAAGTGATGTAATACTTTACAGCATTTAGATGATAGTGATAGTAGATTTTAACCATGATTTGTTGATATGAAACTGATAGATTCCTATTTAGAACACCTGCAAAGAATTAGTGAATGTACACTTACTGATCTGGACATGGAAGTACAGCGCTATATGAGTCAGGATGAAAATAAAGGATTGAGTGAAGATGAGCTTTTCGATAAGATTTATGCCAAATATGGCATTCGCATTAAAGCCGTAGAGAATATGGCACAATGCAAGCTGATGAAAAAAATCAATGGCTGGCTGGTCTTCTTTGGCATTCTTTTCATCGTTACCCTTATTCTTTTTGTGATTTGGTTCCTCTATGCTTTGATTAAGTAGAAGAAGAGAATAAACTTATATCATGATATGAATAAGCCTAAGAAAATTAATGTTTTGATTGAACGTGGAGTAGATGGAACATATTCAGCATTTATATCTGATAATGATTGTGAATTCGGATGCATTGGAGAAGGAAACTATGTTGAAGAAAGTAAAAATGATTTTCTGCTTGCAGTAGATGAAATGAAAGAAGCATATGCTGAAAATAATGATCAATTTCCTGAAGTAGAATTTGAGTTTAGTTATGATATGGCATCCTTCCTGAATTATTATGCCTATGCATTTTCATTAGCTGGCTTAGCACGAATAACTGGAGTTAATCAAGGACAATTAAGTCATTATGTAACAGGTCATAGAAAACCGTCAAAAGCGACTATAGAAAAGATAGAAAGATCTCTTCATGATTTTGCAAACGAAATAAGTGAAGTGAAATTTGCGTAATATATCAATAATAACAACGGGCAGGAAAAGCTGTTAAAAGCTTATTCCTGCCCGTTTTGGTAGTTGTTGGTTGTTGTAAGTTTGCCGCTTTTATTTAATAGTCACCGTTAGTGGTGAGTGTAAATTCTGTGCGAAATCTGCTACATATTTATTCCATTCAGCAGAAGTTTTAATAGCTGCTCTTGACCATGCAGAACCGAAGTAATACACGTATTCTGAGTTTGGAGCGTAATTGCTGATTGCCAGTACATGACCATCGGCACCACCGCGAAGCTGAGTTTTCTCTGGTTCAGGGAACCATTGTGCTTTAGCTTCTACAAGCGGAGCTGGGAATGCTGCACCTACAAATACTTTACCATTATCAACAGCAGGATTGTCTGTTGGGTCTACATAAGTGATGTAGCCTGCTTTTGTATCGGCCACATAGTTGGCTTCTGCCTGAGGCTCGTGCAATACAAGACCTGTAGCCACTAACACCGGTTTAGTGATGTTGCTGTAGCTGATTACCGCTTTATTCATATAGCTGTAGGCATCAAGAGAGATTACGCGAGTTTCCACAACATTATCATCTCCATCTACGCTAAATGGACTGTAAGTCAGTTTGGCTGTGAAGCGAAGAGGACCGTTATCGAGGATATCGTGTGTTACGAATGCCCATGGATAAATCAGTGAATCGCCAATCATCAGACCGTTTGCGCCACCACCAAGGGTTGGACCTACTTTATAAATATCCATACCATTACCATGGTCTACGTGGTATGATACAGTCTGATACATAGAATCGGCAGCTGCCTTATCTGTTTTCGCAAGTTCTGCGATTTTAGCTTTTGTAGCCGGATTAAGTTCTTTTTCGTAACGAGCTTCTACAACCGGTTCAGTTGTATTATATTTTGTCCATACATCGTAACCGAAAGCACGTTCGCCACTGGCCTGTAGTTCAGGGCCATAAGCACGATAAGCAGTCAGATCGTTTTCCCAGGCCAGGTCGTCTTTACGTTCAGGATAGAAGCGTCCGCAAGCCAGTGTAGGGAAAATTTCGGGTGTTCCTACCTCAATGCGGTAATCTGCTGAACCATTTGCCTTTACGGTTGCAGGGAAAATCAGCATAGCATCATAAGTAATCTGGTAAGGAAGTTGTTTACCATTAGGACAAATCACCACAATTTGTGCAGTATCGTTCAGATGAAGTTTTGTTTCGACTTCTTTCATAGAGATTTCTACCATTTCGTCGGTACGGTCAGCAGAAGATGAGTTCGTAACAGTTACCTTCACGGCATGTTCATGGTGGCACGAGAAGAGCATACATGCTGCTGCCACAAAAAATAAAATCTTTTTCATTTGCTTTATCAGGTTTTAAAAGGATTAAAAAGACAAAAGGGCGAGGTCTCTTCCCCGCCCTCCTGTAAATTTTATTCTGAGAAAGTTATTTCGGTTGTTTACCGATGTATGCCAGAATACCACCATCTACGTAAAGGATGTGACCGTTTACGAAGTTTGATGCTTCTGATGCAAGGAATACTGCAGGACCGGCAAGGTCTTCAGGAGTACCCCAGCGTGCAGCAGGAGTCTTAGCAATGATAAATGAATCGAAAGGATGACGAGAACCATCAGCCTGAGTTTCACGCAATGGAGCAGTCTGAGGTGTAGCGATGTAACCCGGACCGATACCATTACATTGAATGTTGAACTCACCGTATTCAGAAGCGATGTTCTTAGTCAGCATCTTCAGACCACCCTTAGCAGCAGCATAAGCCGATACTGTTTCGCGGCCAAGTTCGCTCATCATCGAACAGATATTGATGATTTTACCATGACCTTTTTTCATCATTGAAGGAATCACAGCTTTAGCAACGATAAAAGGACCATTCAAGTCGATATCGATTACCTGACGGAAATCAGCAGCAGACATTTCGTGCATAGGGATACGTTTGATGATACCCGCATTGTTGATCAAAATATCGATTGTACCTACTTCTTTCTCGATCTGAGCCACCATTGCATTTACCTGGTCTTCAGCAGTTACATCGCAAACATAACCTTTAGCTTCGATACCTTCAGCTTTGTAAGCCTCCAGACCTTTGTCTACCATTTCCTGAGAAATATCGTTGAAAACCACTTTAGCTCCGGCGTGTGCAAGGGCTTTAGCCAATGCGAAACCGATACCGTAAGAAGCACCTGTTACAAGTGCAAGCTTACCTTCCAATGAAAAGTTTACCATAACAGTTTTGTTATTTTAAAGTTTAAATTCTAAGATTAATTGGAGAGGCGCACCAATGGCACGCCCTATTCTGCTATTATTTCAAGTCAGTAATCAAAGAGAAATCCTGATCTCCGTAATCAAGGTTTTCGCCACCCATACCCCA
>CAMTOS010000178.1 GCA_947074195.1 uncultured Bacteroides sp. | reverse complement strand
TGGCATTTCTTAAATATGGTCCGCAACGCCCGGCTCCTGCTGTGGAAGAGGATGAAGAAGATGAAGAAGAAGATGAATCGTTTGAAAACGATTATGTGGCTGAATACAGGTATGATTCAGATCTCGCATTGATAAACTATCGGGAAGATAAGGCGGCAAAAACAATCAGTAATGATATGATAATAAGTAAAGCTTCCGGAGATAAATCATAGAGCCATGCTTTCAAGACAATCACGTAAAACGAAGTTGTGTTTTTGCATCACTTCTTCGGCACATTCATAACCTTCTTCGTAAAGCATATTCAGTTTTCTGGTATCTTTCTCAATCCGGTCTACAGTCAATGGACGCAAGGGTCTGATCACAATGATCTTTCCTTCATCTTCTAATTGTTCCACCAGCTCAAGTTGTTCATTATAGGCAGCACAACGTTTACTCAGCGATTTCCTGAGATTGGGATATTTGGAGTAAAAAATAGAAGGAATCTTTATGTCCTTAAAGCTTTTACGATAACCTCTGTTTCGTGTTAGCACAACTACATTCGATGAATAACCATCTGCAATGGCACGCATCACCGGAATGCTGTCGAGTATACCTCCGTCAAGCATCGGGGTATTGTCAACATATGTTATCTGGCACAAGAATGGCATACTGCTCGATGCCCGTACTATATCAATCAGTCTTCTTTTATCTTTCTTTTCTTCAAAATAATTCGCTTCACCGGTCAGACAATTAGTCGTGACCATGACGAATCGTTTCGGAGAATCAAAATAACTCTGAAAATCGAACGGATGTATCTTTTCGGGAAAATCCTTGAAGAGGAGTTCAAAATCGAGTATATTCCCTTTGGTAAACCAGTGCTTTAAGCCGATGTAATGATATTTTTCGAGCATCTCAATATTGCTGAACCTGGCACGCCCACGCTGATTGGATACATATGACAATCCATTACATGCACCTGCCGATACAGCAACTACATATGGAAAATGCACATTATTATCCATGAAATAATCTAAAACACCGCACGTGAAAACGCCACGCATTCCACCTCCTTCGAGTACAAGGCCTGTTTGGTTATCAAAAGAAATCATAACAGTCGATTGAAATTATAATTTACATTGCTATTTTGTAAATAGTTTATACTGAAAACGTAAATGTAACACTTTGGATTGAATATATGTTTGTTTCATTCAAATTTCTTTCTCTTTCTTCTTATCTATTTATAGTTGATTTATTCTTATTTCATATATTCTTGTATCTTTGTGGCAATCAATATATTTACATAAAACGCATTTAATAAATGAAGAAGAAGTTTTTATTGGCAGGCTCTATTTTGATGTTTAGCCTGTGTATTTCGGCTCAGGACAATGCTGCTGAAAACGCTAAACCCGAAGGTTTTGTATTTACTACTGTGAAAGAAAATCCGATCACTTCTGTGAAAAATCAGAATCGCTCAAGCACTTGCTGGTCGTTTTCCGGACTTGGTTTCCTTGAATCTGAATTGCTTCGTGCAGGTAAAGGTGAATATGATCTTTCTGAAATGTATGTAGTGCACCACACCATGACTGACCGTGCACGTAATTATGTAAGATATCAGGGAGCAAATTCTTTTTCTCCGGGTGGTAGCTTTTACGATGTAATCTACTGTCTTAAGAATTACGGTTTAGTGCCACAAGACGCAATGCCGGGCATCATGTATGGCGACTCACTTCATGTACACAGTGAACTTGATGCTGTTGCCGAAGGTTATGTAAATGCTATTGCTAAAGGTAAATCGTCTAAATTATCTCCGGTTTGGCGCGATGGTCTTTCAAGAATTTACGATACTTACTTAGGTGAACTGCCTGAAACATTTGTTTACGAAGGCAAAACATATACTCCTCAGAGCTTTGCGCAGATGCTGGGTCTGAATGCCGATGATTATGTATCTCTTACTTCTTACACTCATCACCCTTTCTATTCTCAGTTTCCATTAGAAATTCAGGACAACTGGCGCAATGGTATGTCATACAATTTGCCAATCGATGAATTGATGGAAGTAATGGATAATGCCGTAAACAATGGTTATACTTTTGCATGGGGTAGCGATGTGAGCGAACAGGGTTTTAGCCGCAATGGTATTGCTGTAATGCCTGATGCTGCTAAAGGTGCCGAACTGACTGGCTCTGATATGGCTCGCTGGACAGGTTTATCACCTGCTGACAGACGTGCAGAGTTGACTTCTCGTCCATTACCTGAACTTGAAGTTACTCAGGAGATGCGTCAGCAAGCTTATGATAACTGGGAAACTACTGATGATCATGGTATGGTGATCTATGGTATTGCAAAAGATCAGAATGGAAAAGAGTATTATATGGTGAAAAACTCTTGGGGTAAAAGCGGTAAATATGATGGCATCTGGTATGCTTCTAAACCATTTACAGCTTACAAAACTATGAATATCGTTGTAAACAAAAACGCCATTCCTAAAAATATCGCGAAGAAGATGGGTATCAAATAATACCATTTTTCTTCTATAATATAAAGGTGCATTAATCTGCTTTCGGGCTGATTAATGCACCTTTCTTTTTTAAACCACTTATCAGAAAATGACTGTTTAAATATTGTCACTCTCCTTTTTTAGCTTTTGAATATATGCCAGTTCATTCAGCGCATAATCGCTGTTTTCGGGTTCGGCCAACATCTGTGTATATATCTTTTCTGCTTCCTCTAATTCGCCTATATCTATATAGACATAAGCTTTACGGCGACGAAGGAAGTTTATAAAACTGCTCAGCGATTTGTTTGCTTCCTCATCATCTGTTTCAGGATCTCCATCTTTTGCAATATAAGTCAGCAGATTATCTATAACGGGCAATGCTCTGAAATCCTGTGAATTAACCAGGCAGTTTATGTATTCCTGTGTATAGATGATATTGTTTAACTGAGGCAAAGAATCAAGGAAGTAGTAAGCTCTCTGATAATCTTTTAGCTCACAATAGCAATAACCTATCAGGTAGCAAAGCTCATAAAAGATGCCCTTTTGCGATTTGCTCATCTTATTATAGAAACGCAGCATTTCATAATATCCGTTTTCAAGATGCAGTAACGCTTCATAATATCTCTTTTCAAGATAAAGCTTTTTACCCCAATATAAATTATATGAAGGAGTAGCGTTGCTGCACATGGCAATAAGTTGCTGTTCCTCGCTGAGTTCGCTAATTTTCTTGTTCTTAATTTTCCACAACGCATCATTGTTCATATAATTAAATTCGGCCAGTTTTTGTTTAGGCGATACAAAATCATATGCAATGATCATTGAATGTGCAGAAGCAGTATTATTGGGTTTCGACTTCGAAACGACTTTACTGATATTTACGGGTGTAATGCAACTTGTCAGTCTGAAGTAGAATGATGTTTCTGTTTCACCTTCGGTTGTCAGGTTTATGGTAATCAGCCTTCTTGTCTTTTTCAGTGCAGTCTGCGAGTGGTTACAAGTGATAATCAGCGTCATCATTTCAAATCTGATTTCCGGTTTGCTCTCTCCTTCCTTTTCCAGCACTGCATCCAGTATATCGAAGTTCAGTATATCTTCCTGAATATCAATAATCTTTAGTTCACCATCAGTAATAACCTTCATTGAAACCGGCTGAAGGTTCTTATTGTTGTAGATGGTTTTAATGAATTGACCGACAGTTATATTTCTGACTTCATTATACCGGCTTTCAAATTCAGTTGCCTGATGCATAATTTCCTGTTCGCGCAATAAGAACAATTGTCGACGCCAGTTTGCATTACTTTCTTCTATATCTTCATTTTCTTTTCCACTCTCTTTCTCTAATTCCTTAAACTGATAAGTAAATACTCGCTGAAGTTCGAAGTTTACGATCAGAAGATTTTCAAAATAACTCTTTATGTCATGAATCTCGCCCACAAATAAAGCGCACGAGTATATATGTACATATATCTTGTTTTGAGCTTCATCTATAGAGTAAATAAATTTCGGTATTCTTGAATTTATATTCAGATGATTACATAAATGTCTGATTAATGCCAGGTTTTTAACCTGAGTTTCATAGAGAAATAGATAGAATATTTTAATATATGAGCTTTTGGGTGCGCAATCGATGCTAAAGTTCCCTCCCTGAAAAGAGAAATCGATGGTTGTAGTCTCCTCATCATTTACCTTTATATTATAAATACAATTTATTTTCTTGAGAACAGAAACTACCAAACCAGCTGTTGAATCAATCTCATTATCCGGATCACCATTCTCGGGCGAATCATAATCAGCGCCTTTCTTAATTCTCGCTTTTTCGAAAATCAGAAGGATGATATAGGTTATTATTATACCACAAATAGTGAAAAACAGGATATTTGTAATCATTTTATATTCTTTCTTTTATTGAAGTAACAATTATTTTAAGCTTTGTGTTTATCTGGATTTTATAAAAGAAGTCATCTTATCTTTAATAAGTCTTACTTTTTGGTAACAAACACTGATTTCCAACCTTGTTCAGCAGGCGCTGAGATGTGTTTTTGAATGATTTTCTGGCAATAGCTTCCCGGCGTGCTGACAAGCTATGGCTGGCACGCTGGGGATAGCTTGCTGAGAAGCCGGCAAGCTATGACTGAGAAATGGGTAGAGGGGATGCTGTATTAGGCAATGTATAAAGAAGCCGGTGCATATACAAG
>CAMTOS010000177.1 GCA_947074195.1 uncultured Bacteroides sp. | reverse complement strand
ACGAGATAATGGGCGGTGACTGGAGTTCAGACGTGTGCTCTTCCGATCTATGTTGTCATTAGCATCAAGTTCACTCTGTGGAATAGCCATCTGATAGTAAGGACTTGTTGATAATACTTTCTGTACATCAGAAGGAGCACCTGAACCGTCAGCCAAATAACCCATACCATCGCGTTCAACATTTTCATTCAAACGTTTTAAATCGAAGAAACGGTGACCTTCAAATGCTAATTCCAAACGACGCTGCAACATGATTGCATTTTCCAAAGCAGATCCAGATTCTGTTCCTGCAGTATAATTAGAATAACGATGTTCACGCACTAAGTTCAAATATTTCAATGCTTCAGTTTGATTGTCAGGGCCACCTAATCTGTAATATGATTCAGCCATAGTTAAATACATTTCAGCTGTACGGATGTAAGGAATGTCAACCAAACCTGTAGATGAGCCACCATTATTCCATTTCCAAACTACATAACAAGGACCATCATCACACTGTGCAAGTTTAATCATCGAACGTCTGATATCTGTAGAAGTAAACATTTCATTGAAGCTGTAAGCAATAGAATAGTTAGCCTGATAGCTAGCTACAGTACCCTGACCCCACTGATTACCTGCAAGGTTACCATCAGTAGAAAGAATAGCGATACGGAAAAGAACCTCATCAACATTCATACTTGTAGTATAAATCTGTGAATAATTACTAGTGTTAGACATATCAGAACCGTCGCCAGTAACAGATAAACCTGCAAATTTAGCAGCATTCGTATAATCACCCATTGTCAAATATACTTTTGCAAGGATAGCAGCTACAGACTTCTTTTTTAGTCGATAGTTAATAATACCATTATAAGTATCAGTCATTTTATCATAAGCATTATTCAAGTCAGCCAATGCTAATGTATAAACCTCTTTTACAGTGTTACGTGCAGGAGTGTCAATAACAGTGTTGTTTTTATATGTAACACCAAGATCGCTGTCAGATGCTTGCTGATAGTTTTTACCGAAACAACGTACTAAATCATAATGGATCAAACCACGTAATGCCAAACATTCAGCCAGAAGATTGTTTCCTAAAACTTCATCTTCAGACATTAATGATGGATCAGCTTCAAAACGAGTAATAACTTCATTAGCACTAAGAATTGCGTTATAAGCAACAGACCACATTCCCTCGAAACCATAAGTAACAGAAGAGAAATTAAAGTTTGCCAATTCATTATAGATTAAACGACCACCCTGATTCAGAACCAGATTATCAGACATAACATCAGGTACCATTGTCATGAATACAGATGTATATGATTGAGAGCGCATTGATTCATAAACGCTTCTTGTCGTATTGTTGAAGTCTTCCAATGACTCAAGGGCATTATCACTATTCAAAGAATCGTGAGGTGTCACAGTCAGGAAATCCGAACAGCCAACCAAAGTAAAGGTAGCAGTCGCGACAACAGAATATATTAAATTCTTAATAAGTTTCATACATAAAATTTTTAAAATAATCAAAATCAAATTAGAATCCTACCTCAATACCAAACATGATAGTACGGCTTGCAGGGAAGTTATAGTCAAGAACCGAACCGAAAGATCCTGTACCGTTATAAGTAGTAGAACCAATTTCTGGGTCAAGACCAGTAAAATTAGTTACAGTAAATAAGTTCAAACCCTGACAGTAAAGTCTCAAATTTTCAACACGAATAGGTTTAATAAGGGCCTTAGGGAAAGTATAAGATAATGAAAGATTTCTTAAACGCATATAAGAACCATTTTCCAAATATCTATCTGTCATATTCTGTGAGTTTGAAGTAGACTGACGTGGTACATTTGTGATATCTCCCGGTTGTTTCCACTGATCATACAACATACTTTTATTCTGATTTGAGTTCCAGTTTGCACCATCACTTTCAGTAAAGAAACGAACATGATTGTAAATATAGTTACCTGATGAGAAGAAGAAATCTGCGCTCAATTCAAGACCTTTCCATGCTACACGTGCACCGAAAGAACCGTAGAATTTAGGATCAGGAGTTTTTCCATCAAGAATTACAGCATCATCACCATTGAATACATTTGTAATTTTACCATCTTTTGTATAGTATAATGCATCACCATTTTCAGGATTTACACCAGCCCAACGTACCATTTTGTAAATGTTGATTGGTTCACCTTCCTTAATAAGGTTATTCCATCCATTTGTGATTTCCTGACCTTTATATAACTTAATGATTTCATTTTTATTGTGCGAAATCATACCGCTAAGATTAAGCGTCCAGTCATTTGTACGGATGATATCACCATTAATAGCAAATTCAACCCCTTTATTTTTCAATTCACCAACATTTTCAATACGGCTAGAGAAACCTGAAGTCATTGATAACTGAGTAGCCAAAAGCAAATCAGTTGTCTTACGCATATAAACATCGAACGACATATTTAAACGGCTATCGAAGAAAGATGCATCAAAACCACCAGAATATTGAGTACTCTTCTCCCAAGTCAAATCAGGATTAGGAAGACGTCCCGGGTATGAAGTTGTTTCACCATTATAGCTACCATAACCAAATACACCTTGTGAAGCATAGTCACCGATCTGATTGTTACCAGAAGTACCTGCACTACCACGAATTTTCAAACGTGTTAACCATTCTACATCTTCAAGGAATGCTTCTCTTTCAAGATTCCAACCGATACCGGCTGCCCAGAATGTACCATATTTGTGATTCGAACCAAAACGAGAAGAACCATCACGACGTACAGCAAGGTCTAATAAATATTTATCATCATAAGAATAACCAGCCATACCGAAGAAAGAAAGCAATCTCCAGTCAGTTGTAATACCTTCTGCATTTGGATCCGCAGAACCGATATTAATAGCATCGAGTTTACCTGTAGCAAAACCGTTCACACTTGCTGCAAAGAATTTATAATTACTTCTTTGAGCCTCCATACCGATTGCTACTTTCACATTATTAACATCGTTGAAAGTATTTTCGTATTGCAACATATTAGTCCATACCCAAGTAGCGCGCTGAGCATAAGAATCTCTTCTATAACCATAAGGGGCACCAAGAATGTGAGACAATTGAGATTCAGGTTTATTGAACTGATAACCCAGAGTCTGAGCATAGTCAACACCAGCAATAGTTACATATTTAATTTGATCCCAGATTCTCCATTCCAGATTGATAGAACCCAACAACTTCATGTTTGTGTTATTTCTTGGGTTGTTATGAATATTTTCGAAAATATTAATCTGATTACCAGAAACTCTGATATCTGTATTATAAGAACCATCTTCGTTATATGGTGCATCATATGGATTAGCATTGTACATATACATGAATGGATTCAATGCATTACGGTCAGTTCTAAGAATACCTTCTTTAGAGACACCTGCTGAAGATGAGAAGTTGATTTTGAAACGATCTTTGATTTTATGTTCGATGTTAGCACGCAAAGTACCACGGTCGAAATAAGAACCAGGAACAATAGCGTCCTGAGTATAATATTGACCAGACAAATAGAATCTAGTAGACTCTGTACCACCTGAAACATTCAACTCATAGTTCTGAGTAAAACCAGTTCTAAAGATTTCATCAGCCCAATTTGTATTGTGAGCAGCTGCGATTTCTTCATCAGTCATACCGTTACCTTTACCAACGCCAAGTTGTCTTTCATACTCAAGTTTTTCCTGAGCGTTCATCATTTTGAAATCGCTGTCTTTCAAAGTACGTGTAGAAATACCAAAAGAAGCTTTTGCATTGATTGCTGTTTTACCAGCAGCACCTTTTTTGGTAGTAATAAGGATTACACCATTGGCACCACGAGAACCATAGATTGCTGTTGCAGAAGCATCCTTAAGAATTGACATGTACTCAACGTCACTTGAGTTAACTGTTGCAAAATCCGTAGAAGATACAGGAATACCATCTACTACATACAGAGGTTCTGTACCAGCAGAGATTGAACTTGTACCACGAATCTTGATATTAGCACCAGCACCGGGACGACCTGTAGTAGCAGTTACCTGAACACCCGCAGCTTTACCCTGTAAAGCCTGTTCAAGACTAGTTGTAGGAATTTTAGAAAGCTCATCAGCTTTTACAATTTCCACAGATCCAGTCAAACTGCTTTTCTTTGCTGCACCATAGGCAACAACTACGACTTCATCCAGCAATTCAGCGTCACTCTTAAGAGTAATCTTCATTACCGGTCTAATGTTAACTTCTTGTGACTGCATACCAATATAAGATACAACTAAATGTTTTGCACTTACCGGTACATTTGGCAGTTCAAAGTTACCATCCAGGTCGGTTATAGTACCAATTGTAGTACCTTTAACCAATACTGAAGCTCCAACAACAGGATGCCCATCTTCATCAGAGATTACAACACCTGAAACTTGCTGTGTTTGGGCAGTTACTATACCTATACTGATGAACATACAGGTTAATAACAGCATTAATTTTTTTTTCATAAATTCTCTCTTAAAGTTTAACTTTACATTAATTGTTTCCTTTACTCTAACATTTTGCAAATATATTAATAAATACAAATTAAACAATCTTTTTTGTAAAAATTCCATTTGTTAATATCAATATGTTAGCTTAACATCTATATTCCTGCTATATAACATATCAAAAGCGTTATTTTCTATTAATTCAAAGATGTAATACTAACACTTGTAAAAATCAAATTGTCGT
>CAMTOS010000176.1 GCA_947074195.1 uncultured Bacteroides sp. | reverse complement strand
GTAGTACCCTTAATCACAACATTTGCACCGATGATAGGTTCGCCGGTTGCATCTTTTACGTGACCTCTGACTGAGATCTGTTGCGCATAAGCTCCTAATGAGAAGAATAGCCCGAACAATAAGGGCAGAATCGTCTGAATGATTCTAAGATTAACTTGCTTCATGCATTTTAAAATTAAAGTTAACAATATAATTAGTATAAATTTAGTCCAATTAAAACATCTTCAGAGGTTGGCAAGCTCTTCACGACGCTTTTTTGACAAAACAAAAATAGAGTTATTAACATTGATAAATACATAAAAACAATAAAATATTTACAGGAGGCCGTGCAAACGTTTGCATTTCAAAGTATAAGAGAATCAGACTTTTAAAAAACATATATATTATAGATAAATTATTTTTGTAGGGCAAGAGTTAATTTTAAGACTGCTTGTGTTACCTTTGTTTACGCTGAAACTTTGAACTGATTATGAATAAATCACAAATTACCATTAAAGATATTGCGCGCGAGCTGGGTGTGTCGCCCTCTACGGTGTCGAGAGCACTGAAGGACAACCCGGACATTAGCCAGGAAACACGCGATATGATACATAAATATGCGAAAGAGCATAACTATAAACCGAATGCCTTAGCCCTGAACCTGAGAACAAACCGCTCGAACACTATCGGAGTGATTATTCCACAGCTGGTGCATCACTTTTTTTCGTGTGTATTAAGTGGTATAGAAGAGATGGCGAGCAAAGCAGGGTATAATATCCTGGTAGCACAAAGCAACGAACAATATGAACAGGAAGTGAAAATTATCCAGTCATTCCAGACAGCAAGAGTTTGTGGAGTGATTACTTCGCTGGCAAAGGATACTGCACAATATGACCATTATCAGGAGTTGATTGATAATAATATCCCTATTGTATTTTATGACCGGATTTGTCCGAATATTAAGACAGGACGTGTAGTTGTAGATGACTATGCGGGCTCGTTTGCCGCAGTGGAATATATGATTCAGACGGGATGCAAACGAATTCTCTTTTATAGCGCCGATGCGCATTTAGAGATTTCAAAAAATCGCCGCAATGGTTTTCTGGATGCCATGCGCAAATATAAAATTCCGGTAGACAATGACATGATTAAGCAGTGCGATTCACGTGAACATGCAATTGCTATTACACCCGATATTCTGGAAGGCAATGACCGTCCGGACGGGTTTTTCGCAATTAACGACGAGACTGCAGCTGGTATTCTTTATGCCTGCAAACTGGCAGGACTGAAAGTACCTGATGATGTATCGATTTGTGGATTTACGGATGGAGCTATTGCACAAAATACGGACCCTAAACTAACCACAGTGGAGCAGCATGGTGAAGAAGTGGGAAAAAGCGCAATGCAGCTGCTGATGGAAAAACTGGATGATGACAATACAATGAAGAGTAATAATAAGATAGTGCGCACAAATCTGGTGGTGCGCGGCACGACAAAATAAATTATAATAATCATTTCAATCATAATATCATGAAAACAAAACCCGATTTAAATTTTTGGAAGTTATGGAATATCAGCTTCGGTTTTTTTGGCGTGCAGATTGCGTATGCGCTGCAAAGTGCCAACATTAGCCGTATTTTTGCGACGCTCGGAGCTGACCCGCATAGTTTAAGTTATTTCTGGATTTTACCTCCGCTGGCAGGAATTATTGTACAGCCGATTATTGGTTCAGCAAGTGATAAGACATGGAATCGCTTTGGAAGACGTATCCCCTATTTATTTGTAGGTTCGCTGATTGCGGTACTGGTGATGTGTCTGCTGCCTAATGCAGGTAGTTTTAATATGACGGTGCAATCGGCTATGATCTTCGGACTGGTAGCGCTGATGTTTCTGGATACAGCGATTAACATGGCGATGCAGCCGTTTAAAATGCTGGTAGGTGACATGGTAAATGAAAAACAGAAGGGACTGGCTTACTCTATCCAGAGTTTTCTGTGTAATGCAGGTAGTCTGGCCGGATATCTTTTCCCGTTCTTATTTACCTGGTGGGGTATCAGTAATATTGCACCAAAAGGACAAGTACCTAACTCGGTGGTTTATTCATTCTATATAGGTGCAGCCATTCTGATTCTTTGTGTGATCTATACGGTTGCGAAAGTTAAAGAAATGCCTCCGAAAGAGTTTGATGAGTTTCACGGCATTACAGCTGAAGAAAAGAAGGAAAAAAGTGATGTATTTTCTTTATTAAAACATGCACCAAAGGTGTTCTGGACGGTAGGCCTGGTGCAATTCTTCAGCTGGGCGGCTTTTATGTATATGTGGACATATACCAACGGTGCCATTGCGAGCACAGTTTGGGGAACGACTGACCCGGATTCTGAAGCCTATCAGATTGCAGGTAACTGGGTAGGTATCTTGTTTGCAGTACAAGCAGTAGGCTCTGTATTATGGGCTATTGTTCTGCCTATGTTTAAACATCGTAAAGTGGCTTACTCGCTCAGTCTGGTACTTGGTGGTATCGGTTTTATTACCACTTACTTCTTCCGAGATCCTTATTTGTTATTCATTTCGTATGCACTGATCGGTTGTGCATGGGCAGCGATGCTGGCGATGCCGTTTACTATTCTGACCAACTCGATTTCAGGTAAGAATATGGGAGCTTATCTTGGACTATTCAACGGTACAATTTGTATTCCTCAGATTGTAGCTGCACTTTTAGGAGGCGCTTTACTGATGCTTTTCGGTACCCAACAGGTAAATATGCTGGTGTTTGCCGGCTGTCTGCTGATTGTTGGCGCGTTGTGCGTGGTTTTCATTAAGGAAACGATTGCACACCATGAGGAAGCAAAATAATTTAGAGATATTTTAACAGAAAGATGCATCGCTTGCGTGGCGGTGCATCTTTTTTTTGTAACTTACAGCGCAATTCTTAAAATACTGCAAAGAGAAATGAAAAGATACCTTAAAACCGACGAGTGGAACATTATTCAGGAAGGATTTGACGCAGGACGCATGCGTGCATCAGAAAGCATTTTTAGTCTGGGAAACGGACGTTTTGGTCAACGTGGTTTTTTCGAGGAAACATATAGCAGCGATACTTTACCAGGTGCATACGTGGCAGGAATTAATTTTCTGGACCGCACACGTGTGGGTTGGTGGAAGAATGGCTATCCGCAATATTTTTCGCGTGTACCGAATGCTCCCAACTGGAGTGGTCTGTATGTGCGACTGATTGATGAAGAAATCAACCTTGCCTTGTGGGATATTGATGACTTCAATCGCCGCCTTGACATGAAAGAAGGAATATCTTACCGTGATTTTAAGGTCACATCACCTAAAGGGAATACGCTGATAGTGCATGTGGAGCATGTGATTAGCCTGGCGAATCAGAATTTATGTCTGATTAAGTATAGTGTCACTTCAGTGAATTATGAAGGCAAAATCTCGATTGTGCCTTATCTCAACGGGGATGTAAAGCACGAAAGCGCGAACTTTAATGATAAAATGTGGGATATTCTGAGAGCTGAAGCGAAGAATGAATATGCCTACTTATGGGTTCAGGCAAAACGCAGGGATATGCAGGTGTGTTGTGCGCTGACTTATCAGTTATATAAAAACAGTAAGGAGATTCAGGCGAGTCCGATTAAAATAGAAAAAGAGAAGCTGACCGGCTTTAGTACAGGAGCCGATGTGAAGCCTGGTGAAAGAATTACACTGGTGAAGTATGTTTCGGTGGTTTCATCGCTTTATTATGACAGCCAGATGCTGGTTGATCAAGCGATTGAAGAAAGTATGCTGGCCAAAAAAACAGGCTGGGATATTTTACTGAATGAACATAAAGAACAATGGGCTGAGGTATGGAAGGAAGAAGATGTGGTGATCGAAGGAGATCCGGAGGTACAACAGGGCATCCGTTTTAATATCTTCCAGCTGAATCAAAATTATCGTGGTGATGATCCGAGATTAAATATTGGCGCCAAGGGATTTAGCGGCGAAAAGTATGGTGGAAATACACAATGGAATACGGAGTTGTGCTGTGTGCCGTTCTTTTTACTGGCGAGCCCGAAGAACATTGCGCGAAACTTTCTGCTTTACCGGTATAATCATCTGCAAAAGGCAATTGAGAATGCAAAAAAGCTGGGTATCGAGAAAGGAGCTGCCCTCTACCCCATGGTAACATTCGATGGTGATGAGTGTCATAACGAATGGGAAATCACTTTTGAAGAGATTCATCGTAATAATATAATTGTATATGCAATTCTACAGTATGTACAAATGGTAGGTGATCATGATTTTATTGCCCATTACGGACTTGAAATGATGATTGCTATTGCACGTTTCTGGGCTCAAAGGGTGTCTTATTCGCAGGTGAAACAGAAATATGTAATTCTGGGAGTAACCGGTCCGAATGAATACGAAAATAATGTGGATAACAACTGGTACACAAATTATTCCTGCCGTGAAACATTGAATGGTATTATCGGAGCCATAGATATGGTAAAAGAAAACTATCCGCAAGACTACAGGAATATTTGTAAAGCAACGCATTTTGATGAGAAAGAGATTGAAGGCTGGAAGGAAATTGCCGGGAATCTCTATTTGCCCGTGGATAGTGAACTCGGAATTTTTGTTCAACAGGATGGTTATCTGGATAAGGAGCAAAAAACAGTAGATGATATTCCTCCCGGACAACGTCCGATTAATCAACACTGGTCATGGGATCGTATCTT
>CAMTOS010000175.1 GCA_947074195.1 uncultured Bacteroides sp. | reverse complement strand
TTATCGTTGTACGCGACCGCTTGCGTCACCACCAGCCAAAGCTTCAACTTCTTCGATAGAAACAAGGTTGAAGTCACCGTTGATAGTGTGTTTCAATGCAGAAGCAGCTACAGCGAATTCCAAAGCTTCGCCCTGGTTTGGTTTAGTAAGCAAACCGTGGATGATACCACCAGAGAAAGAGTCACCACCACCTACGCGGTCAACGATAGGATCGATATCGTAACGTTTTGAAGTGTAGAATTCTTTACCATCGTAGATCATAGCTTTCCAGCCATTGTGTGTTGCAGAGAACGATTCGCGCAATGTAGAGATTACATATTTGAAATCGAATTCTTTCAACATTTGCTCGAAGATACCTTTGTAGCCTTCAGCATCTGTGTGGCCAGCTTCTACGTCAGCATCTGGTTTGAAACCTAAGCAAAGTTCAGCATCTTCTTCGTTACCGATACATACGTCTACGTACTGCATCAATGGTTTCATGATAGACTGAGCTTTTTCTTTAGTCCAAAGTTTTTTACGGAAGTTAAGGTCTACAGAAACTGTAACACCGTGACGCTTAGCAGCTTCACAAGCAAGACGAGTTAGTTCGGCAGCTTTATCAGAAATAGCAGGAGTAATACCCGACCAGTGGAACCAGTCAGCACCTTCCATGATAGCGTCGAAATCGAAATCTGTCACATCAGCTTCAGCGATTGCAGAGTTTGAGCGGTCGTAAATTACTTTACTTGGACGCATAGAAGCACCTGTTTCAAGGAAGTAAATACCTACACGGTCGCCACCACGAGCGATGAATTCAGTTTTTACGCCATAGTTACGCAATGCGTTAACTGCAGACTGACCGATTTCGTGTTTAGGTAATTTAGAAACAAAATATGCATCGTGACCATAGTTTGCACAGCTCACTGCTACATTAGCTTCACCACCACCATATACTACATCAAAAGTGTTTGACTGAACGAAACGAGTGTTTCCCGGAGTTGATAATCTAAGCATGATTTCGCCTAATGTAACGATTTTCTTTCCCATAATAATATGTTTTAAAAATATAACTAATTAATACTGTTAAGTTTCAATTTATCATTATTAACTACTATATACATTTAACAGACTGAATATCTGTACTATACAATATATATAACAGTAAGCACACACCAGTTAATGACCTTTCGTGTACGGGCACAAAGATACAATAATTTTCGTAATTACAAAAATTGTCATATATTTGTATCGAAAATATTAAGATTATTATTGTGTACGGGCACATATCCCCGCTTTAATGATAATCTGCCGTATTTTTCAGAGCATCGGTTACAATATTATATATATGGTATAACAGGTAATCTGATAAATGAAGCTCAAAAGAGATTGATTTCAATAGAGATTTAGCATTGTATATTTCATCACCGGTAAGCAGATTGCAGACCATGCATTGACTAACTTTTCTTAATGCATGGAATAAAGTTAGTTTAAGGTTTAAGTAAATCTTCTTAAAGTACAACCTGTAGATGGTTTTTAACTCGCTGAAATACAGCTAAATACAAAACATAAATTTATATACTATTTATTAAGCTACACTTCAAGAAAAAATGAATAAATTGCCAGAAAGAATCAGAATCAAAGACATTGCAAGATTGGCAGATGTTTCTGTAGGTACAGTCGATCGTGTGTTGCATGGTCGAAGCGGCGTATCCGAGGCCAGTCGCAAACGCGTTGAGGAAATCTTAAAGCAGTTGGACTATCAGCCAAACATGTATGCCAGCGCCCTGGCATCTAACAAAAAATATATTTTCTGCTGCCTGCTGCCACAACATCTTGAAGGCGATTACTGGACGGCAGTAGAGAATGGTATATCAAATGCCCTGCGCGCTTTTTCTGATTTTCATATTTCGGTAAAGACATTTTATTACGATCCGTACGATTACGATTCTTTTGCCACTGAAGCGAACCACATTATCGAAATCAACCCCGATGGCGTTATGGTTGCACCTACCATCGAATCGTATACCGAAGATTTCATTACACAGTTAAACGATAAACTTATACCATATATATATATAGACTCGAATCTGAAGAAACTTCCGGGTCTGGCTTTTTACGGACAGAACTCTCGTCAGAGTGGTTACTTCGCTGCACGTATGCTGATGCTGCTTGCCGCTCCGAAAGAAGAACTGGTTATTATCCGTAAAATTCACCAGGGTATTGTGGGTTCTAATCAGCAGGAAAACCGAGAGAAGGGTTTCCGCAAATATATGCAGGAGTTTCATCCGAACTGCAAAATTTATGAACTCGACCTTGATGCGGACAGCGATGATGCCGATGCAAAAATGATTGATGAGTTTATGAATCAGCATCCGGATATTAAAAGTGGTATCACCTTTAACTCGAAAGCTTATATCATTGGTGAATATTTGCAGAGCAGAGGTATAAAAGACTTTAATTTAATTGGCTACGACTTACTGATGCGCAATGTTTCGTGTTTAAGAGAAGGCAGCATTTCTTTCCTGATTGCACAGCAACCTGAAATGCAGGGATACAGCGGAATCAAAGCGTTGTGCGATTTCCTGATCTTCAAGAAAGAGGTGAAGCAGCTGAACTATATGCCGATTGATTTGCTGTCTATCGAAAATATCAACTATTACAGCAGTGTGAGCTTTGCTGATATGAAATAATTAAAAACCAAAAACAACTAATTTAAATAATAACTACATGGAGACTAAGTATCTAAAAATTAATGTTGCCGATAATGTTGCAGTGGCTATTCTTGACTTGCACGCAGGCGAAGAAATGCTGATCGATGGCATCTCTGTTACTTTGAACGAAGATGTGCCTGCTGGTCACAAATTTGCTTTGAAAGATTTTTCTGAAGGCGAAGATGTAATTAAATATGGTTACCCTATCGGACACGCTACATCTGCAAAGAAAGTAGGCGACTGGATGAATGAGGATAACATCAAAACTAATCTTGCCGGTCTTCTTGATTATACATATAACCCGGTTGATGTAACGCTTGATATTCCTGCAAAAGATTTGACTTTCAAAGGTTATCGTCGTGCAAACGGTGAAGTGGGTATCCGTAACGAAGTGTGGATTATCCCTACAGTAGGTTGTGTTAACGGTATCGCTAACCAGTTGGCTGATGCTCTTCGCCGCGAAACAGGTGAAGCTGGTGTAGATGCTATCGTAGCTTACCCTCACAACTATGGTTGTTCTCAGTTGGGCGATGACCACGAAAACACGAAAAAGATTCTTCGCGATATGGTGCTTCACCCAAATGCAGGTGCTGTACTTGTTATCGGTCTGGGTTGCGAAAACAATCAGCCTGATGTATTCGAAGAGTTTATCGGTGAATACGACAAGAGCCGCGTTAAATTCATGGTGACTCAGAAAGTTGGCGATGAATTTGAAGAAGGTATGGCTTTGCTTCGCGAAATCTACGGTGTAGCTTCTAAAGATGTACGTGTTGATGTACCTATCTCTGAACTTCGTGTAGGTTTGAAGTGTGGTGGTTCTGACGGTTTCTCGGGTATCACAGCTAACCCATTGCTTGGTTTGTTCTCTGACTTCCTTGTAGCTCAGGGTGGTACAAGTGTATTGACTGAAGTTCCTGAAATGTTTGGTGCAGAAACTATTCTGATGAACCGTTGCCGCAACAAAGAACTTTTCGAACAGACTGTTAGCCTGATCAACGATTTTAAAGAATACTTCCTGTCTCATGGCGAGCCTGTAGGCGAAAACCCATCTCCGGGTAACAAAGCCGGTGGTATCTCTACACTGGAAGACAAAGCACTGGGCTGTACTCAGAAATGCGGTAAGAGCCTTGTAGAAGGTGTTATGGGTTATGGCGACAGACTGGAAGTGAAAGGTTTGAACCTTCTTTCTTCTCCTGGTAATGACCTTGTAGCTGCTACTGCTCTTGCATCTTGCGGTTGCCACATCGTATTGTTTACTACAGGTCGTGGTACTCCATTCGGTACTTTCGTTCCAACAATGAAGATCTCTACAAACTCGACTCTTGCTAAAAACAAACCGGGATGGATTGACTTCAACGCGGGCGTTATCGTAGAAAACGAACCAATGGAAAAAACCTGCGAACGCTTTATCGATTATATCATCAGCGTTGCTAATGGCGAGCAGGTGAACAACGAAAAGAAAGGTTATCGTGAAATCGCTATCTTCAAAACTGGCGTAACACTTTAATAAAAATATACCGTTTACGGCTAAAAACCGGAGGTAACAAACTGACAGGCAAAGCATCTGATGTTTTGCCTGTTTTTTGTTTGCAGACGCCCCACCCGCTTCGTTTTCGAACTGATATAAAATATAAAAAAAATACAAGGATAGTTTATTGTAAGTCAGGCAAAGTTTCGATACCTTTACCGTCCGTAAAAGAAACTTCACAATCAAAAAGATTTCAAGATGGAAAATAGAAGCTTAGTCACTATTGCCGATCATTCGAAAGAGAAAATTCTCTATATGCTTGAGATGGCCAAACAGTTTGAACTAAATCCAAATCGAAGATTACTTGACGGACGAATCATTGCTACTCTCTTCTTTGAACCTTCAACTCGTACACGTCTTAGTTTTGAAACTGCTGCCAACCGATTGGGCGCTCGTGTCATCGGATTCAGCGATCCTAAAGCAACCAGCTCTTCTAAGGGAGAGACCCTGAAAGATACCATTAAAATGGTGAGCAATTATGCCGATATCATCGTGATGCGCCATTATCTTGAAGGAGCTGCACGCTATGCCAGTGAAGTTTCTGACGCGCCTATCGTCAATGCAGGCGACGGTGCCAATCAGCATCCTTCGCAAACCATGCTCGACCTGTATTCTATCTACAAAACGCAGGGCACTCTGGAGAATCTCAGTATCTGCCTGGTGGGCGATTTAAAATATGGCCGCACCGTACACTCGCTTCTTATGG
>CAMTOS010000174.1 GCA_947074195.1 uncultured Bacteroides sp. | reverse complement strand
TAATGCTTGCTTCAATAAATATTGTTCGTACATTTGCGAACAACAAATATCAATATGAATAAAAAATATACCTCCGAGGAAGAACTATTAGCCCGATTTGCGAAAGCTTTAGGACATCCGGCCCGTCTGGCCATACTCCGTTTTCTTGCAACGCAGGAAAATTGCTTCTTCGGTGATATACATGAAGTCTTGCCTATTGCAAAGGCAACGGTTTCACAGCATCTGAGTGAATTGAAAAATGCAGGTTTGATTCAGGGAGAGATTCAGCCTCCAAAAGTAAAATACTGTATTAACCAGGAGAACTGGAATATGGCAAAATCACTTTTCAATGAATTCATGAACATTAATAAGTCTGACAAGAATTGTTGTCATTAAATATATTTTTTCTAAACAATGTTCGTAATTCTACGAATTACAAACTAAAAACAAAATGCTATGGAAATTAAAGTATTAGGTACAGGTTGTGCCGGTTGTAAGGCACTTTATGAAACAGTAAAACAAGCTGTGGCAGAGTTGGGGTTAGATGCTAATGTTACAAAAGAAGAGGATATTATGAAAATCATGTCCTATAATGTAATGAAGCTTCCCGGTTTAGTAATTGATGAAAAGGTGATATCATCAGGCAAAAAATTATCGCTCGCGGAAGTAAAAGATTTATTAGCTAAATAATCGAGGTATGAAACAACTAATTTTCTTCTGCATCTTCATGATGATACTTATGTCATGCAAAAATGCTGCAATTAAAAAAGAGGAGGAAAAAGCAGATCCTGATAAAGTACAGGTTTTATATTTTCATACCAAGAAGCGATGTATCACCTGTAATGCCATTGAACAATTAACCAAGGAGGTGGTGGACAGTCTTGACAATGATAAGATAGTAATGAGAATCATTGATATCAGCGAGAATGAAAAGCTGGCTGACAAATATGAGGTAACATGGTCATCTTTAATCATCGATAAAGATGGGACAATAAAGAATCTTACTGATACTGGATTCAGTTATGCAAGAACAAATCCCGACCAGTTTAAAGTTGCACTGACTGAAGCATTACAAAATATGCTGGACTGATGGAATGGATTCAATCTATTTTAGATAACAGTACAACTCCGTTACTGACAGCCTTTCTGCTAGGATTGCTGACAGCGATCAGTCCGTGTCCTATGGCTACCAATATCACTGCAATAGGCTATATCAGCAAAGATATTACCAATCGCCACAGAGTTTTTAGAAACGGTATACTCTATACAGTTGGTCGAATTGTCACCTATGCAGGTATCGCATTCATCATTATTCCTGTCTTGCGCGAAGGTGCAAGCATATTTGCCATACAAAAAACTATTGCAAAATATGGCGATATGATCATAGCTCCGGCACTGATTTTAATTGGTCTTTTCATGCTCTTTGGAGCCAAACTCAATTTACCCAAATTCGGCTATAATGGTGACGGAGAGAAATTAAGACAGCGTGGTGGTATTGGTGCATTACTCTTAGGTATATTATTCTCACTTGCCTTTTGCCCCACAAGCGGAGTATTTTATTTTGGAATGTTAATGCCGGTAGCGGCTGCAGAACCAAATGGCTATTTGTTGCCGGTTATCTATGCTTTGGCAACAGGGCTGCCGGTACTTATTATAGCCTGGATACTGGCTTACAGCATGGCAGGCATCGGAAAATTTTATCAGCGTATGCAGAGCATTCAAAAATGGATGAATCTGATCATTGCCCTTTTGTTTATTGCAGTTGGAATTTATTATATAATAATTTTATGGTTATGAAAATATTGATTTTATGCACCGGAAATAGTTGCCGGAGTCAGATGGCACACGGTTTTTTACAATCTTTCGACAAGAATTTAATCGTTTGCTCTGCAGGCACAAATGCAGCAGGGAAACTAAACGAAGGTGCTGTAAAAACCATGGCCGAAGCAGGTATTGATATTTCGAAACACACCTCGGATGGTGTAGAAAAATATCTTGCTGAAGAATGGGATTATGTAATCACTGTTTGCGGCGGAGCCAACGAAAGTTGTCCGGCATTTACAGGCAACGTAAAACACCGTCTGCATATCGGGTTCGATGATCCATCACACGCAACAGGTACACCTGAATTTATAGAAAGTGAATATCGCAGAGTAAGAGAGGAAATCAGAGTTAAGTTTTATCAGTTGTATACAGAAATAATGTGATTGAGATATGATACAACGATTTGCCGACTGGCTGGTTTACGGAGTGTTTGGAATCGATGCAGCTTCGCATTTCGGAGCAGCTCTTAATTTTTTCTTTTATGATACTATCAAGATACTGATTCTTTTATTTTTGATCAGTGTCATCATGGGAATAGTTAATGCATATCTCCCGGTAGATAAACTTCGCAACTTTTTAATAACCCGGAAATTATACGGATTTCAATACTTGTTTGCCGCTTTGTTTGGCGCTATCACTCCGTTTTGTTCATGTTCGTCCATACCGTTGTTTATCGGATTTGTAAAAGGAGGAATACCCCTTGGCGTAACCTTTGCATTTCTGATCACCTCGCCTCTGGTAAATGAAGTTGCAGTAGCTGTTTTTCTGGGAGCTTTTGGACTAAACGCAACACTTATCTATGCCATAAGCGGGATTTTGCTTGGTGTAATTGGTGGGTGGGTACTTGGAAAATTCCGTTTGGAACGCTTTTTAAGTCCATGGGTACAACAGATTCAGGCTCAGAGTGTAAACGAATCAGAAGAGTGGCAGGCAGAGAAAGTAACCTTCGGGAAACGTTTACCAGTAATTATTAAAGATGCCTGGGGCATTGTCAGGGGAGTATTGCTCTACGTTGTTATCGGCATTGCAATCGGTGCCATCATGCACGGATATATACCCGAAGGATATTTTGAAAAACATCTTTCTGCAGACAACTGGTACAGTGTGCCTTTAGCTGTAATTCTTGCTGTGCCAATGTATGCCAATGCCGCAGGTGTAGTCCCTGTCATTCAGGTGTTTGTAGCCAAGGGAGTATCATTGGGAACAGCCATAGCGTTTATGATGGCAGTGGTAGGCCTGTCCATTCCGGAAGCTACCATGCTCAAAAAAGCCATGACGTGGAAACTGATTGGTATCTTTTTTGGCACAGTAGCGCTGTTTATTATTCTGTCCGGATATCTGTTTAACTGGATTTTACAGGTCAACTCAGATATTTTGTGAAAAACATCTGAATCTTATCAAATGGGATAAATTTAGGATTATCATAAAGATCAGTATGCACAGCATCAGGGATAATCATTAATTCTTTATTATCACCTTTCAGCTTTTTGAACGCATCCTCACTAAAATATAAAGAATGAGCTTTACTTCCATGAATCATTAATACCGGATTGCGTATTTCATCCGCATAAGTCAGCAAAGGCATATTCATAAAAGACAGCGGTGTTGTTTTTGTCCAACCATCATTGGAATTAACTGAACGGGGATGATATCCACGTGATGTTTTGTAAAAATCAAAATAATCTATCAGGAAGAATGGTGCATTATCGGGCAACTGATTTGGTAATCCTCCCATTAATTCATTGCAGGTATTCTTATAATCCTGAGTACGTTGGGCATTTAGTTGCATACGTATTTCATACCGCTCATCAACGGTTGTCTTATCAAAATATCCATAAGTAAGCTGTCTGCTCATGTCATACATGGTCGATGTTACTGTAGCCTTTATTCTTGTATCAATGGCAGCCGCATTAAGCGCCATACCACCAAAACCACATACACCGATTATTCCAATACGATTCGGATCGACATCCTCTCTCACTGACAGATAATCGACTGCTGCTGAAAAATCTTCAGTATTAATTTCGGGTGAACCAACAAAACGAGGCTCTCCTCCACTCTCTCCTGTGAATGACGGATCAAAGGCAATAGTAAGGAATCCTCTTTCAGCCATGGTTTGTGCATAAAAGCCCGAAGCCTGCTCTTTTACTGCTCCATAAGGACCTGCAACGGCAATAGCTGCAAATTTCCCATGATGATTTTTAGGTTTGTATAAATCAGCAGCCAGTGAAATGCCATATCTGTTATGAAAAGAGATCTTCACATGATCTACCTTATCCGATTTAGGGAATATCTTATCCCACTCTGGTCTTAAACTCAATGCATCCATAAATTCATTATTTAGTTTTTTGAGAAACAGCCTCCGGGATATTTTTGTTTGAAACCGTCTCAATTGCTGCTTCTAATAATATTAAAACCAATAATCAAGGAGCAATATATTGTTAACAAATACTTATTTTACTTCATTTATTCAACAAAAAACAACTTCCCGATCTTTCCTTTCCAACATTTTTCCATCCTGTTTTACATGTATTACTGATGAAATAACCCCGATTACATTTTTATCAATCCTGAATCTTTAATAAACCATAAAACATTGATTTATTGCCCTTTGAGCATACACCAAAGTTAATAAACAAATTATTTCCAAAGCTGTTTTAGATAGAGTTATTGCTCTTACACAATGTAATATCCTGGATACAGCAGAATAAAAGCAGAGTGATAATAATTTGACTTAATTAACAAAGTAATGGATAAGAAAATTAAACCTGTTCTATGTGTTGTCACCAGCAACAATGTAAAAGGGAGCACCGAAATACAGACAGGGTTCTGGCTTAGCGAACTGATACATCCGGTTGATCAGTTTGAAAAAGCAGGAATATCTTATGAGATTGTCTCCATTAAAGGCGGAGAGCCTCCTGTTGATCAGATGAGTATGGATCTGAAAGATGAAATCAATGCAAAATTCATGAACGATGAAGCGTTCATGAAAAAACTGAAAAACACCCGAAGCATCGATCAGATAAAAGCATCAGATTATTCTGCCGTCTTTTTTGCCGGCGGCCATGGCCCCATGTGGGATTTCCCTAATAATCAGTTCATTCATCAGATTGTGCGCCAGCTTTATGAAAACGGCGATATTGTTTCGGCTGTCTGTCATGGTCCGTGTGCATTGGTCAATGTACAACTCAGCAATGAAGATTATCTGATAAAAGGCAAAAAGATGACCTCGTTTACCAATG
>CAMTOS010000173.1 GCA_947074195.1 uncultured Bacteroides sp. | reverse complement strand
GATTCATTTTCAGCAGACAGTTTCCTTTGTCTGGTGAAACATACTCTGTCACCGGGCCAACTTCATTGAGTGGCGCAAAGACATCGCACGATGTACTTTTAGTTTGTGCCTGGCAAAGATGCCCTGCCAGCACACAAAGACTCAGTAAAAAGAGAGTTTTTAGTTTTCGCATAAATCGTATGAATTTAATCGTTTATAATTCAGTTAATAGAAATACCCATCACGTTTTAATGCGAATTTAAAGTCATAAAAGCATATGGAAAGAATAGAATCGACAGACGGTTGGTTTTTATCGACAGAGATATGAATAATTAAATGATAGAATTTACATTAAACAGATTGTTTATTTAAATGTATAAACCTCAAATGATATCTCGAAATGTATTGATCAAAAAAGGTTCTTTTATGTTCATAAAAGGTAATAAATCAGCCGTTTTATATAAAATAGATGATGATGATTTAACTGTTTAAAAACATCGAATGGTTTTTCAGCGTAAATATTTCTCGTTTACAATATAATATTTATATTTGCACAGTTTATAACCAAATGTGCAAATTATAATGAGTCAAAGTTTTATTGCTTATATAGAAGATAGCATCAAAAACAACTGGGATCTCGACGCTCTCACAGATTATAAAGGAGCTACACTACAATATAAAGATGTAGCCCGCAAAATAGAAAAACTACATATTATTTTTGAAGAGACAGGTATTCAAAAGGGTGACAAGATTGCTGTGTGTGGCCGTAACAGCTCACACTGGGGAGTTACTTTTCTGGCTACACTTACCTATGGTGCGGTAATCGTTCCTATTCTTCATGAATTCAAAGCAGATAATATCCATAACATCGTAAACCACTCTGAAGCGAAATTCCTTTTCGTGGGCGACATGGTTTGGGAAGAGTTGAACGAATCGGCTATGCCTTTACTTGAAGGTATTTTGCTGATGACCGATTTCTCTTTGCTGGTATCGAGAAACGAGAAGCTGACTCATGCACGCGATTACCTGAACGAACTGTTTGGTAAGAAATTCCCAAAAAATTTCCGTAAAGAACATATCAATTATCATAAAGATCAGCCCGATGAACTTGCTGTTCTGAACTATACATCAGGAACAACAAGTTACTCAAAAGGGGTGATGCTGCCCTACCGCAGTTTGTGGTCTAACACCAAATTTGCGTTCGAGGTGCTGAACCTGAAACCCGGTGACAAACTGGTTTCTATGTTGCCAATGGCGCATATGTACGGATTGGCTTTCGAATTCTTATACGAATTTGCTGCCGGCTGTCAGATCTTCTTCCTTACCCGCATGCCGAGTCCGAAGATTATCTTCCAGGCATTTGCCGAGGTAAAACCGAATCTTATTGTTGCTGTACCGCTGATCATCGAAAAGATCATCAAGAAAAGCGTGTTGCCTAAATTAGAGACTCCTAAAATGAAGTTGCTGATGAAGGTGCCATACATTAATGATAAGATTAAACACACCATTCGCGATGGTATGATTAAAGGTTTCGGCGGTAATTTTGTAGAAGTAATTGTTGGTGGTGCAGCCTTTAACCAGGAAATTGAACAGTTCCTGAAAATGATTGATTTCCCTTACACCGTGGGTTATGGTATGACCGAATGTGGTCCTATCATCTGCTACGAAGACTGGAAGAATTTTAAAGTAGGCTCTTGTGGTAAACCTGCTCCGCGTATGGAAGTAAGAATTCTTTCTGAAGATCCTGAAAATGTACCGGGCGAAATCATTTGCCGCGGACCAAACGTGATGCTTGGCTACTATAAAAACGAAGAAGCTACTGAAGCTGTACTCGATAAGGATGGCTGGTTGCATACCGGCGACCTTGGTACGATGGATGCCGATGGCAATGTATTTATCAAAGGCCGTAGCAAGAACATGCTTTTAGGTTCGAGCGGTCAGAATATTTATCCGGAAGAGATTGAAGATAAACTGAACAACATGCCTTATGTTGCCGAAAGTATCATCGTTCAGCAAAACAACAAACTGGTTGGTCTGGTTTATCCTGATTTCGATGAAATCTTCGCCAATGGTTTGAAGAATGAAGATATCGATCGTATCATGGAAGAAAACAGAGTTACTCTGAATTCGATGCTTCCGGGATACAGCCAGGTTGCAAAAATGAAAGTCTATCCGGAAGAGTTCGAAAAGACTCCGAAGAAATCGATTAAACGTTTCCTTTATCAGGAAGCTAAGGGCTAACAAAAGAATGAAAATAAAATCTATATTAACGGCAACCTTACTTTTGGTTGCCGTTTCTGTTTCGGCACAATGGAAGAAAGCAGGCATCAATTTGTCTATTGCCCAAAAGCAAGGTATTTCTACTTTAGACTCGGCACAAACTACGCTGTTTAATATTGGTTTGTACTCGGCCATGAACAAGCTAAACGGATTTAGTGTTAACCCGCTGGTAGGTGTAACTTACAACGGTATGAACGGAGTGCAGATTTCCGGTCTGGGAAGTGCCAATAAAGGTACGGCCAATGGAGTGCAGATAAATGGTATTACGGGAATAAACTACGGTGGTTTCAATGGGCTTTCTGTCTCCGGATTAGTAAACATATCCAGCCAACAATCGGATGGTGTAGTTATTTCGGGACTGGCAAATATCTGCGATTATAATTCAGGACTTTTACTGGGGGGATTAATCAATTTCAGTAATTCGGATATAAACGGCGTGCAAATTGCAGGGATGGCGAACATAACCGGCAAGACAGCCAATGGTTTGATGGTGGCCGGATTACTGAATCTGGCAGGTAGTGATCTTAACGGTGTACAGATTTCACCACTCGGCAACATTGCAGGTAATAAGATGAATGGCGTACAGATTGGTATTGCCAATTATGCCACTCATGGAAAAGGGCTACAGTTAGGGTTATTTAATTACTATCGCGAAGATTATAAAGGCTTACAGTTAGGATTAATCAATGCCAACCCCGAAACACGCTATCAGTTAATGATTTATGGAGGAAATAAATCTAAGTTTAACGTAGGTGTACGTTTTAAAAATGAATTATTTTATACTATACTGAGTACAGGAGCCTATTATTTTAATCTTAATGATAAATACTCGGCAACATTCGCTTACAGAGCGGGTTTATCATTGCCTATTTTCAAGAAATTAAGTATTAGTGGCGATATCGGGTATGAACATATAGAGGGCTTTAAGAATAAACACAAAAAATTGCCTGCTCATCTATATTCTTTACAAGAAAGAATTAACTTAGAATACCATGTTATGCCATATTTTAGTATATTTGCAACAGGAGGCTATTTTGTAAATCGTTATTATAATAAGAATGCCAATTATGATAAAGGCGCAATTATTGAAGCAGGCATTATATTATTCTAATCTGTCAATTTTAAAAGAATGATAAATCAATCCATACCCCGTATCGAGATTAATCCTATAAAAAGTAATATAGATTATCTCGGAAATGATTTCGCCATTTTTGATGACATAAGCGTAGTACCATTAAATTGCTATCCAAGCCGTGTCAATGGTATAGTGTTGGCTCTCATTGAGAGAGGCAGCATGAATATCTCTATCGATTTGAATCAATACAACTTAACTGAAGATTCCTTATTAATCACTTTCCCCGAGCAAATCATTCAGATGCCGTCTCATTCAGAAGATTGCGAAGGGTTATTCATGGTGATATCTCCTTCTTTCATGGAGAAAATATTTCAGTCTTCAAGAGACTTCCTTCCTTTCCATTTTATTTTCAAAAAGAGACCAGTGATTAAACTGAATCACGATGAAGCTGAAATCGTGAAATGTTATCATGATAAAATACAAAATAAAATTCGCAAAGAGTTACATTCTTTTAAACGGGAAGTAATAAATGGACTGATATACGCTCTTTTTTATGATGTTTACAATATGATTGATCATCATTATCCGGAAAAAGAATCATATGTAAAGACCAGAAAGGAAAGTGTATACGAAAAATTCATTCATGAAGTTTCGAATAACTATAAAGAAAAACGCAGTGTTTCGTATTATGCTGATAAACTTTGTCTGACAGCAAAACACTTATCGAGTGTTGTTAAGGAAGTTAGCGGAAAAACGGCAGGCGAATGGATTGACAACTTCGTGATACTCGAAGCAAAAGCTTTACTCAAATCATCGGATATGAGCATACAGGAAATTGCCGAGCATCTGAACTTCGCCAATCAATCTTTCTTCGGAAAATATTTTAAACACTATATCGGTATGTCACCCAAAGCATACCGCCGCTCATAAGGGACTTGACCTTACGCGGCTCAACGTTTCGGGAGTCATTAAAAGATAAGAGGCAATATGCGCCAATGGTGCTCTTTTAATGATTTCCGGATGAGTATTCATCAACTGACTATATCTTTCGCGGGCTGTCTCAAAACGCCAGGAATCGGCTTTAATCTGAGAAATAATCAGCGAATACTCCAGCACTTTTCTATAAAAACGGTTCATTTCAATAGAAACTTCGACCAGCTTCTGTAATTGCAGAAAAGGGAGTTCATATATAACTACAGGCTACAAAGCCTCTACAATGAGCCGGCTGGGTTCCTGTTTCATCATACTTTCTATACACATCAGTACACAACCCTCATAAGAGAAGTGTTCAGTTACATCCTTACCATTTTTGAAATAGTACTGACGCAACATACCTTTTCCTACCAGGATAATGCCCGAAGCGATATCACCTTCTTTCAGCAGGATATCGCCTTTACTATAACTTTTCTCAATAAAGTTATTGTTCAATATTCTTATTCCCTCTTCGCTCATTTCGGGAAATCGTGAGTTAAGCAAACTACGTATAGCTTCTTTTTTTATTATCTCATTCATATCTCTTTAATTATTAGCGATTAAGGTATTAGATTCTAAGTTTATGTATCATTGTTACAAATATAAACAATAATTAGAATACAATTGTTGCATTCTTCTTAACAACATACAAAGTTTTGAAACATTCGTTTTTTGATTTGAAAATGATGTCACACGGAAGATTAGTACCTGAAAAGAACCTTGTTTTTTAAGGCATAACGCTCATCTACTACACTGTCGGTTGGAAAAAAGGTAAAAT
>CAMTOS010000172.1 GCA_947074195.1 uncultured Bacteroides sp. | reverse complement strand
CTTTGGAATATTCAGTAAATATATCTTCACTCCCGGCAGGCAGCTATGTGATTACAGTCGATACAGGACAAAAGCAAATCAGCCAGAAGTTTATAAAACAATAAATTATTAGTCTTCGTTTTTGTCTTCATGGTTTGCAAGATGAAAACTGCTTTCTAAATGACAGGATTTTGAGGAAACCTGCATGCTGAAGGCCTTAAAATACAACCTGCAGGTCCGAATCTTATTTTTCCGATTTGCAGGTTGACTTTTTTTATCTACTTTTGTTTATTATAAATCTGGAGTTATTTCTATGAAACAGTTGATAACAGTGCTGTTGCTTTTGCTAGTAGTAAGCGGCTGCCGAACATCGAAAACAATGAAAGAAGACAATACCGGTTTTACACCTGTGAATCTGGGAGAACCCGAGAAAGTTTATATCGGTAATGATATCACCGGAAAGGCCCGTTCGCCTCAGGTTTTTATCTATAAAACCAAAGCAGATTATAATGATAATGTGCCTGTTATTCTGAATAGCGACCGCACAAAGATTGTCTCTTATCCTGCACCTGTCGATTTGGTTTATGGTGGTAAATTGCGTGTGCCGACACCGCTTGCCGACGGTTGGCTTCTCGATAATAAAGGAATAGGTCCTGATGTGGCTTTTCTATCGTATACCTACGAAGAATATAGCAAAATGGAACAACCACCCACCATGCAGGAATTGATGGATCATCTCATTAGTAAAGATCCGCTGACTGCCTGGCGCTTTTGCGGACCACGTGCCGAATTTACCGATATGGTGCCGCAACTCAACGAAATGATTGAAAATAACTTCCGGCCGGTGCAGTAAACCGGACTTAAACAGTCGAATAACATTCTATTATAAAACCAATACATGAAAGAATTTGTAATTTCCGAAGCCAAAGTCGAAACCGCTGTGCTTGTAGGTATCATTACCCAGACACAGGACGAAAGAAAAACGAAAGAGTATCTCGATGAACTGGCTTTTCTCGCTGAGACGGCGGGAGCGGTAGTGGTTAAACGTTTTACCCAGAGATTACCTACAGCCAACTCGGTGACTTATGTGGGTAAAGGAAAGCTCGAAGAGATTCAGGAGTATATTCTTCAGGAAGAAGATAATGAACGCGAAGTAGGTATGGTCATTTTCGATGATGAACTATCTGCTAAACAGATGCGCAACATTGAAGCTGTACTGAAAGTTAAAATCCTTGACCGTACTTCGCTTATTCTCGATATTTTTGCCATGCGTGCTCAGACTGCCCATGCTAAAACGCAGGTAGAGCTGGCACAATATAAATATATGCTTCCACGATTGCAGCGTTTGTGGACTCACCTTGAACGCCAGGGTGGTGGTTCTGGTGCCGGTGGTGGTAAAGGTTCGGTAGGTCTTCGTGGTCCCGGGGAAACTCAGCTCGAAATGGACCGCCGTATCATTCTGAACCGTATGTCGCTGCTGAAAGAGCGTCTTGCTGAAATCGACAAACAAAAGGCAACACAGCGCAAAAGCCGTGGCCGCATGATTCGTGTGGCGCTGGTGGGATATACCAATGTAGGTAAATCTACCATCATGAACCTGCTCTCAAAGAGTGAGGTGTTTGCAGAAAATAAACTCTTTGCCACGCTCGATACCACAGTGCGCAAAGTGATCATCGATAATCTTCCTTTCCTTCTTTCAGATACCGTAGGGTTTATCCGTAAACTGCCTACTGATCTTGTGGAATCTTTTAAATCGACTCTTGACGAAGTGCGCGAGGCTGATTTATTGCTCCATGTTGTCGATATTTCGCATCCGGGTTTTGAAGACCAGATTGAAGTGGTGAATAAAACACTGGCCGATATTGGCTGTGGAGATAAACACATGATGCTGGTATTCAACAAGATTGATGCTTATCAGCACGTTGAGAAGGATGAGGATGATTTGACGCCTCGTACAAAAGAAAACATGACTCTTGATGAGTTGATGAATACCTGGATGGCCAAGATGCACGATAACTGTATCTTCATATCGGCACGCGAAAAGATTCATTTTGAAGAACTTCGCAAGGAAGTTTATGAAAGAGTAAAAGGACTACACGTACAAAAATACCCCTATAACGATTTTCTTTATCAGATATACGAAGAAGAAAACGAATGATATATAACGAACAGACAATATGAAAAACTATCGTAAGTTATCCGAAGCCGAAATTGAAAGGCTTGAAGGACAATCGTGTATAGCAGACAGCTGGGAAACCGTTTGGGTTGACGAGAATTTCCAGACTGACTATGTGCACCACACACGTTTCTCGGGCGAAGTAAAATTAGGTGTATTCGAGAAGGAATTCACGCTTCGCGGCGGCATTAAAAAACACTCGGGTTTGCGCCATGTTACGCTCCACAATGTAATGGTGGGCAATAACTGTTGCATTGAGAACATACAAAACTATATTGCCAACTATGAAATCGGCGAGGATTCATTTATCGAGAATGTCGATATTATTCTGGTTGATGGTTGCTCTACTTTCGGTAACGGGGTGGAAGTTGCCGTACTCAATGAAACCGGTGGCCGCGAAGTGTTGATTAACGACAAACTCTCGGCACATCAGGCTTATATTCTTGCTCTTTACCGTCATCGTCCGGAACTGATAAACCGGATGAAGCATATGGCTGAGCATTATTCTAAGAAATATTCATGTACCACGGGTACAATCGGTAAAAGAGTGATGATTCTGAATGCCGGTTCTATCTGTAATGTACGTATCGGCGATGATGCCCGTATTTGTGGAGCTTGTCGCCTGAACAATGGTAGCATCAATAGTAATCATAGTGCTCCGGTGCATATCGGTCATGGAGTTATTTGCGATGATTTCATTATCTCATCGGGTTCGCATGTTGATGAAGGTACTATGCTTACCCGCTGCTTTGTGGGACAGGCATGTCATCTGGGTCACAACTATTCCGCTTCTGATTCGCTGTTTTTCAGCAACTGTCAGGGTGAAAACGGAGAAGCCTGTGCCATCTTTGCCGGTCCGTTTACTGTGACTCATCACAAATCGACCTTGCTTATTGCGGGTATGTTCTCGTTTATGAATGCCGGTTCGGGCTCTAACCAGAGTAACCATATGTATAAACTGGGTCCTATTCATCAGGGAACACTGGAGCGCGGTGCCAAGACTACTTCTGATTCTTACATTCTGTGGCCTGCCCGTGTAGGTGCATTCTCGCTGGTTATGGGTCGTCATGTCAATCACTCGGATACGAGTAATCTGCCATTCTCTTATCTTATCGAACAGCAAAACACTACTTTCCTTGTGCCTGGCGTTAACCTGCGTAGCGTGGGTACGATTCGCGATGCTCAGAAGTGGCCGAAGCGTGATAAACGAAAAGATCCTAATAAACTCGATTTTATCAATTATAATCTGCTGAGTCCTTATACCATTCAGAAGATGTTTGCAGGCCGTCAGATTCTGAAAGAACTGAAACGTGTATCGGGTGAGACTTCTGAAACTTACTCGTTCCAGAGTGCCAAAATCAAGAATTCTTCGCTGAACAATGGTATTCGTTTCTATGAAACTGCCATTCATAAATTCCTTGGCAACTCATTGATTAAACGTCTGGAAGGCATCAGTTTTAATAACAATGAAGAGATTCGCAACCGACTGAAACCTGAAACTGAAGTAGGGTTGGGTGAATGGGTGGATATCTCGGGATTGATAGCACCAAAGACTGAAATTGAAAACTTAATGGATGATATCGAGCAGGGCAAGATTAATAAACTGCGCGATATGAATGCGGGTTTTGCTAAAATGCATGCGCAGTATTATACTTACGAATGGACGTGGGCTTATCAGATGATTAAGGAATTCTATAAAATAGATCCTGAAACAATTACTGCTGAGGAGGTGATTCATATCGTGAATTGCTGGAAAGAAGCAGTAGTTGGTCTCGATCGCATGGTTTATAATGATGCCCGTAAAGAGTTCTCTCTTTCATCGATGACCGGCTTTGGTGCCGATGGTTCGCATGATGAGATGAAGATGGACTTTGAACAGGTGCGTGGCGACTTTGAAAGCAATACTTTCGTTACAGCAGTATTGAAGCATATTGCCGATAAAGAAGCGCTTGGTGATGAATTGATAAGCCGTGTTAAACCATTGATGGCTTAAACTGCCATTCGGTTTTTTATCTTACATTTGTAACAACTAACTAACTCAATATTATTATTTTAAAACGAAGAAGATATGTCATTAACTCCGTTTAAATATCAGCCAATGTTCGAGCATGAACATGGTAAAGATAAAACAGAATACTATTTGCTTACAGATCAGTATGTTTCAGTAAGCCAATTCGAAGGAACACCTATCCTTAAGATCGAAAAGAAAGGTCTTGAACTAATGGCTCAGACTGCTTTTCACGATGTTTCGTTTATGTTGCGTCGTTCGCACAACGAGCAGGTTGCGAAGATTCTGCACGATAAAGAAGCGAGCGATAACGATAAATATGTGGCGTTGACTATGCTTCGCAATGCTGAAGTGGCTGCTAAAGGTCAGTTGCCTTTCTGTCAGGATACCGGTACTGCAATTATTCATGGCGAAAAAGGTCAGCAGGTATGGACAGGTTATTGCGATGAAGAACAACTTTCATTAGGTGTTTATAAGACTTATACTGAAGATAATCTGCGTTATTCTCAGAATGCACCTTTGAACATGTACGATGAAGTGAATACAAAATGCAATCTTCCTGCTCAGATCGATATCGAAGCAACAGAAGGTATGGAGTATGAATTCCTTTGCGTAACTAAAGGTGGTGGTTCTGCCAATAAAACTTATTTGTTCCAGGAAACAAAAGCTATCCTTAATCCTGATACACTGGTTCCTTATCTGGTAGAAAAGATGAAGACTTTGGGTACTGCGGCTTGTCCTCCTTACCACGTGGCTTTCGTAATCGGTGGTACATCTGCAGAAAAGAATCTGCTGACTGTAAAACTGGCTTCTACTCATTATTATGATGATCTTCCAACTACTGGTAATGAATGGGGACGTGCTTTCCGTGATGTAGAACTGGAACAGCAAGTATTGGAAGCTGCACAGTGCATCGGTCTTGGTGCTCAGTTTGGTGGTAA
>CAMTOS010000171.1 GCA_947074195.1 uncultured Bacteroides sp. | reverse complement strand
GTGCACGTCAAGCTAAATAATATTGAAGTATGGAAAATAAATTTATAGTATCACTTTCACCTCACGTTCATAGCGGCGACAGCGTACGTAAAAACATGTACGGCGTGCTTATAGCACTTATCCCCGCTTTTATAGCTTCACTCATCTTTTTCGGACTGGGTGCACTGATTGTAACAGCTACTTCTGTGGCTGCCTGTGTATTCTTTGAATGGGCTATTGTGAAATTCCTCATGAAGAAAGACACTTGCACTGTGTGCGATGGTTCTGCAATCATCACCGGTGTGTTGCTGGCATTCAACCTGCCATCTAATCTTCCTTTATGGATTATCATCATCGGTGCTCTTTTTGCCATCGGTGTAGGTAAAATGTCTTTCGGTGGTTTAGGTAATAATCCTTTCAATCCTGCATTGTTAGGTCGTGTATTCCTTTTGTTATCGTTCCCTGTACAAATGACAACATGGCCGGTAGTGGGTCAGCTGACTTCTTATGCTGATGCAACTACAGGTGCAACTCCTCTTGCTTTAATGGCTCAGGCGGTTCATGGCGATACAGCTGCTTTATCACAACTTCCTGAAGTATGGCAATTGTTTGTCGGAAACAATGGTGGTTGTATTGGTGAGGTTAGTGTAATCGCACTTCTTATCGGTCTGGCTTATATGTTGTGGAGACGCATTATCACATGGCATATTCCGGTATCTATTTTTGTAACTGTATTTGTTTTCGGTTATATTCTGAACTGGGCTGATCCTTTTAAATATGCTAATGGTTTCATCCAGCTTTTCACAGGTGGTTTGATGCTTGGTGCTATATTTATGGCTACCGATTATGCAACATCGCCAATGAGCCATAAAGGTATGTTGATCTATGGTGTTAGTATTGGTGTGCTGACTGTTGTAATCCGTTCATTTGGAGCTTATCCTGAAGGTATGTCTTTCGCTATCCTTATCATGAATGCATTTACTCCGCTAATCAATACATATTGTAAACCTAAACGCTTTGGGGAGGTAGCTAAAACGAAATGAAAAAGTTAGAGTCATCTTTAAAAAATATGTTGCTGGTACTTACGGGTATTACAGCAATCTCGGTTGCTTTGCTTGCTTTTGTTAATGAATTGACAAAAGAACCTATTGCCGAGGCAAATATGAGAACTTTGAATGCTGCATTGAGCGAAGTGCTTCCTGAATATACAAATAATCCTGTGGCAGAAGCTGACACGATTTATGGCGAAAAGGGAGGTAAGCAGTTTATCCAGTTTATTATTTATCCTGCGAAAAACGACGGACAATGGATTGGCTCTGCTGTGCAGTCAACTTCATTAGGTTTCGGTGGTGAACTAAAAGTACTTGTTGGTTTCGATGCTGATGGTAATATCTATAACTATTCATTGTTGTCGCATATGGAAACTCCCGGTCTTGGCTCTAAAGCTGATATCTGGTTTAAAGCTGGTGAAAAGGGTGATATCGTTGGTATGAATCCTGGTAATACCATGTTGGTTGTAACCAAAGATGGTGGCCAGATTGATGCAATCACGGCTTCTACCATTACTACCCGTGCTTTTCTGAATGCTGTAAACGATGCATACAATGCATTTAAAACAGGCGAGAGCGATGCTTCTTCAGGAGCTACACAAAAAGTTGTTGAACCTGCTGATGATACCATCAGTGAATAATAGAAAGGGGTATTAATATGAGTAATTTAAAAGTATTAACAAACGGGATCATTAAAGATAATCCCATCTTTGTACTCCTGTTGGGTATGTGTCCCACCCTGGGAACTACTTCATCGGCCATTAATGGTCTTGGAATGGGACTTGCTACTATGTTCGTATTGATTTGTTCGAATGTTGTGGTTTCGTCTATCAAGCGTTTTATTCCTGATATGGTACGTATTCCTTCGTTCATCGTAATCATCGCTTCATTTGTGACATTGTTGCAAATGCTGATGCAGGCTTTCCTGCCAGGATTATATGCTACTTTAGGTCTGTTTATTCCGTTGATCGTAGTAAACTGTGTAGTACTTGGTCGTGCAGAAGCTTTTGCTGCTAAGAAGAATCCTATGCTGTCTTTACTTGACGGTATCGGTATGGGTCTTGGTTTTACCTTAGCTTTGACACTTCTTGGTGCAGTTCGCGAGTTCTTTGGTACAGGACGTATCTTCGATTTCGGAGTAATTCCTGAAGAATATGGTATGTTGGTATTCGTATTGGCACCAGGTGCATTTATCGCACTGGGTTACCTGATTGCAGTTATCAATAGTTTTAAGAAAGCATAAAACGATAAACAGAAAGAATTATGGAATATTTATTGATATTTATATCGGCTATATTCGTAAACAATATAGTATTGGCACAATTCTTAGGAATTTGTCCTTTCCTTGGTGTTTCTAAAAAAGTAGAGACAGCTTTGGGTATGAGTATGGCTGTAGCATTCGTTATGACTATTGCTACAATTGTAACTTTCTTATTACAGAAGTTTGTTCTTGACGCCTTTGATTTAGGTTATCTGCAAACCATTACCTTTATTCTTGTAATTGCATCATTGGTACAGATGGTAGAGATCGTACTTAAAAAGGTATCTCCATCTCTTTATCAGGCTTTAGGTGTATTCCTTCCCCTGATTACAACAAACTGTGCTATTCTTGGTGTAGCTATCCTTGTTATCCAGAAAGATTTCAATTTGTTGATGGGCGTTGTATATGCTATCTCAACAGCAATTGGTTTTGGTTTGGCATTGGTATTATTTGCAGGTTTGCGTGAACAGATGAGTCTGGTTAAAATTCCTGCCGGAATGAAAGGTACACCTATTGCACTGATTACTGCAGGTTTACTTGCAATGGCATTTATGGGATTCTCGGGTGTTGTGTAAAAAGATTACACAATAGTCGATTACAATAATTATAATATAGACAACTTATAACTTTAAGTTGTCTATATTTTTTTTAATTCTTTTTTTGCAACGCTGCGTTTATATTAAATAATTTTGTTAGTTTTGCGCCGTAATTGATAAATTAATAGCGGAAATTAGATTAACGATATTATGAAGAATAGAATTTTAGTAACCGGAGGTACCGGATATATCGGTTCTCACACGGTTGTTGAATTGCAGAAAAATGGTTACGAAGTAATTATTATCGATAACCTTTCAAACTCAAGCGCGACAGTTGTAGATAGTATTGAAAAAATCTCAGGTATTCGTCCTGCATTCGAAGAACTGGATTGTCTTGATTATAATGGTTTGGATCAGTTGTTTACTAAATATACCGGGATCAAAGCTATTATACATTTTGCAGCAAGTAAAGCTGTTGGTGAATCAGTAGAGAAGCCATTGCTATACTATCGTAATAATCTTGTATCGTTAATGAACCTGCTGGATCTGATGCCTAAACACAATGTAGAGGGTATCGTATTTTCATCTTCATGTACTGTATATGGTCAGCCGGATGAACTTCCTGTAACAGAAAACGCTCCAATTAAAAAAGCAGAATCTCCTTACGGTAATACAAAGCAAATTTGCGAAGAGATTGTTCGTGATGTCATTGCTTCCGGTGCTCCGATTAATTCTATCTTATTACGTTATTTCAATCCAATTGGTGCTCATCCAACTGCCCTGATCGGTGAATTGCCAAATGGTGTACCACAAAATCTTATTCCTTACCTTACACAAACTGCTATGGGAATCCGTGAACAGTTGAGTGTGTTTGGTGATGATTACAATACTCCTGACGGTTCTTGTATCCGTGACTTCATCAATGTTGTCGATTTGGCTAAAGCTCATGTTATCGCTATCGATCGTATTCTTGAGCACAAGCAAAATGACAAAGTAGAGGTATTCAATATCGGCACAGGCCGTGGCTTATCTGTATTAGAACTCATTAATGCTTTTGAAGCTGCAACAGGAGTAAAATTGAATTATAAAATCGTTGGCCGTCGTGCCGGTGATATCGAACAGGTTTGGGCCGATCCTAAAATTGCTAATGAAGTATTGGGTTGGAGAGCCGAAGAATCTATAGAAGATACACTTCTTTCTGCATGGAACTGGCAATTGAAGCTCCGTGAAAGAGGTATTCAATGATATTTTGTAGTTTAATACGTTACACGATGCATTTCATCAGACGATAAACATTCGTATGGGAATATAAATCGTTATCAGACGGTTGTCGAACTGTCAGTCGGTGAATATGCAATTAGTTTAGTCGTGTTTTATTTTGTGTTTGTGTTGTAACGGTGCTACGGCGTGAGTCGGGGTACCGTTTTTTTATTTTCTTTTTCTTACTTTTGTAGTTCATTATTCCTGATAACTATATGAAAAGAGTAAACTCATTTGATAAATACGAAATACAGTGTCCTATTCGCAGCATTTTGTCGCGTATAGGAGATAAATGGTCTGTTTTGATATTGTTTACGTTGCAGGAGAATGAAAATATTCGTTTCAAAGAATTGCAGCGTGCCATACCGGATATATCACAGAAAGTCCTGACATCAACTTTGAGGATTCTTGAAGAAGATGGTCTGGTTTTGCGTAAAGTCTATGCAGAAGTACCGCCAAGAGTTGAATACAAGCTTGCCGAAAGAGCTCATTCATTAATGCCACATCTCAATTCACTTATCGGATGGGCTAAAGAAAATATGGATCAAATCCTGGATGATAGAAATAAAGTGGGATAGAATTTATTTAAAGTTGTGCTGTAAACACAAAAGATTCTTTGGGAACAGCAATCTCAGGCAATGTCATATCTGCAGGGAAAATACCAAATACAGATGAGCCCGAACCACTCATAGAAGCATAGAGCGCTCCTTCCTCATATAACGTATCTTTAATCTCACCAATCTGTGGGAATTGTTTAAAAACACTCTTCTCGAAATCATTCACCATTCTGTCTTTCCATTTCGATACTGGAAGCATCATCGTTTCATGTAAATCAAACTCGGGTTTCGAGGGAGTGATATAAGCGAAGGCATCTTTGGTCGAAACAAAAACATCGGGTTTAATCAGATACAATTGATACCCTGCTAAATGAATTTTTATAGGAGTAAATACATTGCCAATGCCTTCTGCGAAAGTTGCTTCATTTTTAATAAAGAAAGCACAATCCGCACCAAGAGTAGCAGCATGTTTTTCCAGTTCCGGATCTGAGATGTTTAATTTGAATTTTGAATTTAAAAGTTTT
>CAMTOS010000170.1 GCA_947074195.1 uncultured Bacteroides sp. | reverse complement strand
AAGCCGGCACAATTGCACCGGCTCATCACAGAAAAAATCTAATAATAGTATGCTTATTTAACGATTACTTTATGAGTGCTGATGACACGGCCGTTTTCTTCTACTGCCATGATATAACAACCAGGGTTTAAATCGAACTGCATATAACCATCTGCACCACTTATTTCCTGTTTCTTTGCCAGTGAGCCTGTGATCTGATAGCAAGAAAGTGTGCGGTATGCATCACTGCTAAACTGATATTTCACTTCAAGAATATGACCATTGCTGCTGAAGTTTAACGCTGACTGAGCATCAAGTTTGTCGATACCACTGCCATCGCTATAATCAAAGAATACAGTTATTTCAATTGCTTCCGATTCTTTTCCTGTTTCGTAAACTTTTAGTTTAGCTTCAGAAGTGCCATAAGAGTTTTCTTCAGGGAAGTATTCTAAGAGATCTCCTAATACAGCATCGGCATGAAGGGTATTTGTTAATGTAGTTTCACCAATCTGATTTGGCATTGTACATGATCCAAAACAGAACTGATACGAGCCATTTGTTGTTAGCGACACAATTGTCAGAACCATGGTATAATTTGTTGAGGATGTAGTTGTGTTGGTAATAACAACTTCAGAGTTCATAATCAGGCCGCCAAACATACTTGTTCCGGTTTCAGTCACATGAATAACACTTCCATTAGTCAATACACTACCATCATGTGTTAACTGGAAAGACGATTGTGCCTGTGCAAAACCGCAAAGACAGCAAAAAATAGAGAATAGAGTAATAATTTTTTTCATATAATTCATTTTTAGATTAATACTATTTCTTCAGCATGTATCACCTGCTTGTTGCTGGTATAATAAAGAACGCCGATAACCGACATATTTTCAGGAACCCACTCTTCGTTTAGAGTATATTCAGGACTTGTATGCTCACTTTCCAGTAAATAAGGAATAGTGATTTGTTCGCCCCAGTAATTTTCATTTTCGTCTCCGATTACACCACGTAAAACATGATTGTGTTCATATTCTCTGTCGATAGTTGGTCCGTTTTGCTGCATACCGATAATTTTACTTTCGGTCAGCATATAGAGAATAGATACATCTTCTAAATTATCATTAGACTGAAAGATCGTCGAAACCTGAAGTTTGCGACTCTCTGCGTCATAAAAAGATTGCATTTCCATGCTAACAATAGCCGGGAGCTGAATTCTTTCGCGAACCACTTCGCTCCACTCCTGCTGATAGCCGGTAGATACAAGTTTACCTCCACTCATAGGAGTACGATCGAACATGGCTGCCGGATACCCTGTAGTATTTCCATCGGGATAAAACTCATTCCAGTAAACGTCTCCTACTTTCGAATTGTACGGGCTATTTCTCGACATAGCACCGGCATGTATAGATATAACAATTACTTTATGATTATAGTTTTCCTGTAAACTGATAGCGGCAGCCGATCCGGCAGGGCAATTCGTACACATCCAGCCGGTAAATTCTTCCAATAAGACAGTTTTTTCGCCGATAGGTGGTAATTCATAATCCAGATAACGGTCATTTTCACTGATATTATTGCAGGCACTTAATCCGAGGATTAATAGCAATACTATATAATATTTATTCAAGTATTTCATAAACATTAAAATCAAAAACTGTAATTAAGCGATGTCATAAAACCTTTGCTGGCAGGCACCGAACGGCAAACACCACCGGCACAAGAATACCCTTTGCGGGTCTTGCCATAACCCAGCTGAAGTCGCAACTGTTTATAGTTAAAGGTCCCCATGATATTATAATAATGATTGCCCGTAGCGCCCACATTATACATATCAGAGAAAGTAAACATAAACATCGGTGCAATAGATAGTTCCACTAAAGCAAACATCCAGTCGCCCTGGTTGGCACGCTCAAGAGGTTCCAGTTCAGGTCCGAATGGTTTGTATTTACTTGCCAGCAAGTATTGCAATTCAGCACGGAGCGTCCATTTCTTGGCCCAGCGCACTTTACCTTCCAGAACAAAAATGTTCGAATGAATGATATCTTCATTCTCATTATTGCTTTGCGGGTTGTACAGCTGATTCATATACATTGCATTCAATTGGAAGTTACGGGTGAACTTCTTCTCGATAGTAATATGCACATCCTGATAGAATACTTTATCGCCCATGTTGAAGAAAGCAGCTTTATCGCCATTTGTTCCTCTCAGCTGGCTGATGGCATTTCCTTCAGGTGTTTTATAAATCGAGCGGATGTGTGCATAACCCAATTTCAGATTCGTACCATAACGGCCACCACCCCACTTATTCTTCTTTATATTATAAGCAAACTCTCCCTGGAAAGCCCATTCACCAGCACTTTGTGTGGCATATGGATAAACAGCTGCCAATGTATAAGTGTGCTGGAACGCAAACACAGGAAGATTGTTTATGAACGAAGATGTCGTGATTTCATTGAAAGTGCGTTTGCTGCGGAAGTTCATATTATCACTTCGTTTGGCCTGCAAAAGAATACTCATTCCTCTGCGCGAGTAAGAACCCGAAAGAAGCGCTGCACTACCATTTTTGTAAACATAGTAATTATCCGATGAAGGGTCGGCGCTCTTTGTGGCATACTCAGCGATTACATTAAAGCCGCTTTTCTGATACTGCAGGCGAACATCGAAGGCATTTACCACTGTCGGCAAGTTCAGACGTTTGCCCGGAAGAGGAGCTTCAATAATCTCATCATCTTCCTTTTTACCCACGTATGCCCCTTCGAGTGTCAGCTGAGTATCACTGTCTTTAATTTTAGGCCACCATTCGTTGAGGTCAAACTCGACGTTACCACCCCAAACGAAGCTGTTATTATGTTTCCAGTATCTGCGTTGTTTACCGCCAAGCACTTTCAGGCGGATACCTTTGTCAGACCGGTAAGCGATGCGGCCACCGCGCAGCGAGTTGTCCACGCCAAGGTTTCTGTCCTCATAAAGACGAAGAATGAAACCACTACCGAACTGTTCATAAAAATCACCGGCAGTTACCTGAAGGCCTTTATACATACCTGTAACAGCCAGGTAAGATAATCCCCAGCCTGCAAAATCGGGTTCGAAACCCGGCAGAGGATAATCCAGATATTCAACTCTGGCACCTGCCATTACATATTTGCTAAGTACTCCGAGTTGTAAATACGTATTTGTAAGGACTTTATCCTTATATATATCCGTGCCGATAGAGTGGTCTTCTTTCGGGAAAAGAATATCAGACTGAAGTGTACCTGTTAGAGATATTCCTTTTCCAACTGAAACCTGTGCTGAAGCAGCACCACTATATAAAAAAGCAAGGAATAATAAAATTCTTAGTTTGTCGCAACGCATTCTGTTGGTATTTTAAGTGAATGCCGTGAAATTTAGTTGATCAATTCTCTGATTTTTTCGATAAGATGCTCTTCTGAGCCATCTGTATAGCCATTGCGTGAGTCTACCACTTTTCCGTTTCCGTCGATTACAAATACGGCAGGAATCATATTCACGCCCATCGCTCTTTTAAAATCACCGTTAGGATCGAGCAGTACATCATAATCCCAGCTCAGACGGTCGACCAATGGCTTTACTTTTGCCACATTTTGTGCCTCGTCCACAGAAACAGCAATGACCTTCATTCCTGTTTCTTCCTGCCAGTCATCATATACATCCTGAATGGCTTTCAGCTCGCGCAGGCAAGGTTTACACCATGTAGCGAAAAAACTGATAATAAATGGTTTACCATCATTAGAAAGTTGTGCCGTATTGATATTCTTCCCATTAATATCTTTCAGGGAAACAGACGGAAGTTGCGCATTACAACAAAGCGCAACCATCGCAAAAGCGAAGATTAAAAACTTCTTCATCACTTCAAGAATTTAGATTAGTTTGGTATTTTGGGCATAAAAATACAAAAAATATTTAATTGCACTATAAAATCAACTTATAATTATAAAATTCTTTTGTAAACTGTATTTGTAGAATGTTAAAACCAGATAGATTTAAAACAGGAATAATAACTTCATTTTGATTGATTGAGGGGTTTATGTTAATCATTTTGCCATCTGCTGAGATCAGTTTTATCTTTTTGATTTCTTGTGTCGATTTGACAAATAGATAGTTATTCTCTTTTTTATATTCTATAACAGGTTTTTCGCTGACATTTTGTATTGATGTGTCATTTGATTTGAGAGAAATTTTCTCTGCATTTACAATTTCACCATCGTTATTAAGCAATAACGCAATGAGGTCTGTTTCATCATCATTGAATATATTATTCGGGAGATTGAAAGTCACGCTATGATGAATAGCTTCATGTGCTGTAATATCAGATGGTACACTTCCTTCAAAGCTGTAGATGTTAATCCAAAAGTGCGCCATATTTTGACGTGAACCCAAAATGCTGGCGCAGTTTTCAGTTAATATCTACAAATAATAGAAATAGATATAGCCGGCATTGTTGAATGCAGATGCACAACGTAATTTCTCTTCTTTATTCATTTTTGGTGAATAGCGATTGGTTATTATAGTAAAGCAAACCAGTGCGCTGTCGGGCATAATGTTTTCCAGAATATATTCACGCCCCATTTCTATTAATGTTTCATCAGATAAACCCGTCCATCTTTTATAAAACTCAGGATTTGGTTCGTCTTTGGCAAATACGGTGACAGATATAATGATAAAGAGGAAGATGTGAAATAGTTTTATGTGCATAACAGGTCTGATTTTTTTAATAGAGATTATTCTTTAGATCTTAATTGATATATGCTATTTGGCAAAAATAATCATTGAATATTACTTTATATCATGGAGGACTGATAAAATAAGAATAACCTTAGAAAAGTTACTATAAAGCCGATTGCTGAAAATAAGTATTGTTTAATATGCTGCGGTGCATATATTTATGCACTTTGGTGCATAAGGTAATGCACTAGAGTGCCGATAGTGATGCACTAGAGTGCATAGCCTGATGCACTAAACTAAAAAACTGTTAATAGGATGTGCAGGTTTTATGGATAGATAATTGACTCTGAACATATATAGTTCTATAAATGAACGTGAAGTTCTATCTGAAAATGAAATATAAAAAGTGTTTTGCGGGAGGTAATGGTCAGATAATCAGTAGTATATTTCGTGAGGTGTTGAGTTTAGGGCAAAAAAAAAAGGAGTCACGCCTGACTCCAACCTTTGTTAACCTTAAATCTAATAC
>CAMTOS010000169.1 GCA_947074195.1 uncultured Bacteroides sp. | reverse complement strand
TATCAAAACTATATACGTACTTTCAACGCCGGCGTGAAGCTTGTTTCGGGCAGCACGGGCTGGATGAAAGAGCATGGTGAGGAAATTAAGAATCTTTGCACAGAAGGCGGTAAGACCCTGTTCTGGTCGTCTAACTTCAGTCTGGGAGTAGCCATCTTCTCGGCAGTAAACAAGTATCTGGCAAAAATCATGAACCAGTTTCCTGCCTACGATGTGAGCATGACCGAGTGGCATCATATCCATAAGATGGATGCGCCGAGCGGTACTGCCATCACTCTGGCCGAAGGCATTCTGGAAAACCTTGACCGTAAAGACAGTTGGGCACTCGATGAGGCGACTTCTGAAAAGGAGATGCCGATCAAGGCAGTGCGCGAAGGCGAGATCTTCGGTATCCATACCATCCGTTACGATTCAGAGGTGGATAGCATTTCGATCACACACGATGCTAAAAACCGTGGCGGTTTTGCGCTTGGTGCGGTTCTGGCAGCAGAGTATACGGCTCAGCATCAGGGTTATCTGGGCATGAGCGATCTGTTTCCTTTCTTAAAAGACTAATTTCAGACATCTAAACAAGACACATTGAATATGAGAAAACCTACTGCAGCACAGTGGATTAAATGTGCAATCGTATTGGCTCTGTACATTGCTTTTCTTATCTGGGTAAGAAGCTGGCTGGGCGTGATTGCCATTCCCTTTATTATCGATATTTATATTACAAAATACATTCCCTGGGCATTCTGGAAAGAGTCCAAAAACAGTGCTGTTCGCACAGTAATGAGCTGGGTAGATGCCATCGTGTTTGCATTGGTGGCTGTTTACTTCGTGAACCTGTTTTTCTTTCAGAACTATCAGATTCCATCTTCATCGTTAGAGAAATCTCTCCTTGTGGGCGACTTTCTGTATGTGAGCAAAATGAGCTATGGCCCGCGTATTCCGAACACGCCGCTGTCATTGCCATTGACGCAACATACCCTGCCTGTGCTGAATACGAAATCGTATGTAGAGTGGCCTAAGTGGGATTATCGCCGTGTAAACGGTTTCGGCAATGTGAAGCAGAACGACATTGTGGTGTTCAACTTCCCCGCCGGAGATACGGTATCGACTTATTATCAGCAGTTCGATTTCTTCAATAATATGGCCATCAATAAAGGGAAAGAACTTTATCCGGTGGAGGTAGAGATGGATAGTCTGAACCCCGAGCAGCAGTACATGATTTATGACTTGTACTACAATGCAGGAAGCAAGTACATCAAAACACATCCGGATGAATATGGTGAGATTGTTTACCGTCCGGTGGATCGCCGCGAAAACTATGTGAAACGTGCCGTTGGTTTGCCGGGTGATACGCTGCAAATCATCGATCGCGATATTTATATTGATGGAGTAAAACAGGAAAATCCGAAGGATATTCAGTTCCTGTACAGGGTGACTGCAACCGGTAAAACAATTCCGGTAGAGTTCCTGATGGATGAGATTGGGTTGAGTACTGAAGATTTAAAAACAGGAGGCTATATGCCGGGAGCAACTGTATTCGGATTGCCACTAACGGTTGAAGCCAGAAGCAAACTGCTTGCCCGCAAAGATTATGTAACTGCCATAGAGCCAATCCAGGCCTATTCTACATTCGATTTGTATCCTCAGAACAAATATACCGACTGGACTGTTGACAATTATGGTCCGATATGGATTCCTGCCAAAGGTGAAACCATCGAACTTACTCTTGAAAATCTGCCCTTCTACGAACGCCCTATCGTGGCTTACGAAGGCAATACGCTCGATGTAAAAGATGGTCAGATCTACATCAATGGCGAAAAGACTGATAAGTACACATTTGGTATGGACTATTACTGGATGATGGGTGACAACCGCCACAATTCGCAGGATTCGCGTTTCTGGGGCTTTGTACCCGAAGATCACGTGGTGGGACAACCTAAATTTGTATGGTTGTCGCTCGACCCTGACCGTAGCTGGTTCAATGGAAAAATACGTTGGAATCGTTTCTTTAAATACGCAGGCAACTAACCCATGAATAAGGGAATGAAATGGATATTAGCATTCGCCGGAGCAGCAATAATCGTATTGCTGCTCCGGTGTTTTGCATTTACTTCATTCTATCTGCCCGCCGGCAACATAGATCAGTCCGTTTATGGCGGTGAAGGCATCATCGTGAATAAATGGAGCTATGGTTTGCGCACACCGTTAACCTCATGGTTCGGCTATCACCGCTGGAAGGAAAAGGAAGTGAAGGACGGAGATATCGTATTGTTCAACAATCCCGCCAACATCAGCCGCAGTCTGGGCTTTAAAGAAGCATTCATAGGCCAGTGCGCAGGCACTCCCGGCGATACCCTTATGATGGACATGCTGTTCGATATTCAAAACGCCGAACAACTGAACGCGCCATCATTTACCCGCTATTACCGCTATCCTTCCGAATCAGAAGAGCGTATCGATTCGCTAATGGCTGAATATGATATCAACGCTCCTTATTGTGTGGAAGAAGACTCTGTTTACAATCTCCGGTTGTTTACCAACGCAGAGTTTCAGCAACTCAGCAAAGGACTGGATTGCGATACATGCATTGTTCCTATAGAGGCAAATATGCAACCGGTAAAACCTCTGATCGTACCCGGCAAAGACATCACCGTGGACATCTATCCATGGAACCGCACACTGATGATGAACACCATTCTTTTACACGAAAACAAAAGGGCCGAAATCAAGAACGATACGTTGTTCATTGATAATCAGCCCGCTGATAAATATACATTTACTAAAGATTATTACTGGATGACAGCCGATAAGAGTTCGAATCTGGCAGATTCACGGCTGTTTGGGTTTGTGCCTCAAGACCATATCATCGGAAAAGCATCGTTTGTATGGTTCTCTAAGGACCCGGAAGGAAGTTTTTTTGGAGGCTATCGCCCCGATCGCTTCTTTAAACCGGTACATCAGGAGTAATCTACCCATTTTCATTCATTTCACTGCAATTATCAACTTATGGAAACTGCTTATCTCACTTCTGCCTATCTGGCACCCGTATCCTGGTACGCCACCCTTTACCACTTCGACCATATAGTTATCGAGCAATACGATCACTACATGAAGCAGACATACCGTAATCGTTGCACCATAGCCGGTCCGGAAGGAGAGATTGCACTGACTATCCCCACTGTGAAACCAGCAGAGGGGAAATGCCCCATGAAGGATATCCGCATATCCGACCATGGTAACTGGCGTCACCTGCACTGGAATGCCATTTCATCGGCCTACAACAGTACACCATTCTTTGAATATTACAAAGATGATTTCCGCCCGTTCTACGAAAAGAAGTTTGAGTTTTTGTTAGATTTTAATGAAGAGTTGCGACAAAAGGTATGCAGTCTAATCGACCTTGAACCAAAGGTATTTTACAGCGATGAATACAAGACAGAATTCACTCCGCACGAGCATGACTTCCGCGAGATTATCCATCCCAAGAAAGACTTCAGAGTAGCTGATCCCGGCTTCAAAGCAATTCCCTATTATCAGGTGTTCGATACCCGCAATGGCTTTACGCCCAACCTGAGCATCATCGACCTGCTGTTCAATATGGGTCCTGAGAGTTTGCTGGTTCTGGCAAAGAGTCGTGATGCAGTTGCAGGTACTCTTTAGGACTAACTCCATAAGTCTCTTTAAACTGAGTCGAGAAGTAAGACAGCGTTGAAAAACCGGTAGCATAAGCCACATCGGAAATGCCCAGTTTCTTCTCCTGCAGCAATACAGCAGCCTGCCGCAAACGGATGTTGCGAATAAAATCGCGGGTAGAAAGATTGGTCAGTTGTTTCATCTTGCGGTGAACATGTACACGGCTTAAACCAACTTCACTGGCCAGCATCTCTACATTCAGTTCTGGGTTAGCAAGGTTTTCATTGATTACTTTCATGATACGCTCCATCAGACGTTCATCGGGTGTCTTCATTTCGATGGATTGCAGACGCTCTGTTTGTGTCTGCGAACCATTATACTTGGTTTGCAACATGTGCCGTTTCTGCAATAAATTCTGTATGGTGCTCTTCAAAACCTCCATATGGAAAGGCTTTGGCAAATAGCAATCTGCACCATGATCTATCCCTGATATGCGGTCTTCCACACTTGCACGAGCCGTGAGCAGAATCACAGGCAGGTCGTTGACCAACATATTACTTCGTATCTTAGCACATAGTTCCAGTCCATCCATACCCGGCATCATGATGTCACTAATGAGCAAATCGGGAGAAGAGTTCAGCAGGGCATCACAGGCGTCTTTGCCATTGTGGTAAGTCAGTATTTTATACTGCGCAGACAGTTCGCTACGCAGATATTCGCAGATCTCTTTATCATCTTCGGCAATCATTATAGTCTTGCGCGATTTCGCCTTTATGCTTTTGCGCTCTCCATCTTCCGGCACCATTTGATTGACGATATTAGAGCTCAATTTACCATCCTTAATAGGTGGCAAAATGGTGGTGTGTAATTCCTCAGAAGTAAGATGTGCCTTGCCTGCCGGAATACGCAATATAAACCGGGAACCTGAGCCGCCCTTATTATTCTCTGCATGTATCGTACCGTGATGAAGATCGAGTAATAATCTGGAGAGGTATAAACCGATGCCTGTACCTGTTGAACTCTGTGTCACCTGATTATCTATACGATAGAAGCAACCGAATATCTCTTCGATTTTGTCTTCTTCTATGCCGATTCCATTATCGGTAATCGTTAGTTCGATGTACTGCTGCAGCGGTCCTTTAAGCGATTTATTGTATCCTCGGGACAAGCCGATGATAATGCTACCACCGTCCGGCGTGTATTTAAAAGCGTTCGAAAGGATGTTCAACAAGATCTTATCGAAGTGTTCCGCGTCAATCCAGGCTTTTATTTCCGGGGTATCGCTGTCCACTGTGAGATTGATGTCTCTTCGCTGTGCCATGTATTCGAACGATTGCATCACATCGCTAACGAACTCATTGAGGTTGACTTCCTCGAAATGAGCCTGCATTTGTCCTTTATCCAGCTTGTGGAGGTCCATCAGTTGGTTCATCAGATTGAGGATACGATGTGCGTTGCGGTATATCAGTTGGTAGGTACGCATGACTTCCTTGGCGGCATCACTCTTAAGCAGCTTCTCCAGCGGTCCCATAATCAGCGTCATGGGCGTGCGGATTTCGTG
>CAMTOS010000168.1 GCA_947074195.1 uncultured Bacteroides sp. | reverse complement strand
CTTGCACCAAGCATAAAAGTTTGAGAATTAAACTCTTGCGAATATCAAAATTAATGGGTAGATTTGAACCTGAAATAAGTGTAGTCAAACGAGTGCCAAAGCCTTCCAAATCGAGGTATTTAAAATTTGGGGCTAATTCGTAACAAGGCTATTTTGCTTACAGGTAATATATTGATTTTTAAAGATATAAGGGTGTAGGTTCACGGACCTCTCTCTCCGCTGAATAAGCGGAATTAAACCCTGATAACTGGATAGTTGTCAGGGTTTTTTTGATTTGTAAATGTTTGCAGAATATATACTTATTTAGATGCTATCTTCATTTTACACTCAATCCCATACTTTCCATCTTATTTTAAACAGAAAAAGACATTTTTTTATTATCATTGCAAATAACTTTAATGATTGATAATGAAGAAGCTACTCTTTTTTCTCCTGACCTTATTTGCATTGATAGGTTGCAATGATGTTATCGAAAGTCCTTATGTAACAGAAGATAATGATACTATTAGCCGTGAGTTTCTGATTACAGATAACAGAGTAGGGCATTTACGTCATGGAATGACTGCCTCCTCGCTACGAAAAGCATATGGTGATCAGTATGTGAAGCAGTTGCAAAACCGCCGAAACGCCAAAACTGATACAGTGGCCAAGCCTGCTGAATACTATGTTTATGGTAAGGATAATAAGTTGTTGTTTATTGCCGAGACTTCAGCAAGAGATTTAGATAGTGAAGAAATCGATTTGGTGAAAATTAAAGATCCGCGCTTTCGTACTACAAGGAATATTGGTTTAAACTCGAGTGTAGCGGATATTAAAAAAGTCTATCGCAATCTCGATGTGATACAATATGATAATAATACATCCATTTATATCCCTTCAGTTGACGGATATGTTACAATCAACCCTAAATTTATTACCGGCTATAATCCAGAATTCATAGCAGATATTCCGTTAGATAGCGTCTCTAATCATGCAAAACCTTTAAGCTTTACTATTAGCTGGTATACCCATGAAGGAGGAGTATTGACCCGTGGGTTCTGGAAGGATCTACTGCATAAAATATTGATGTGGATGGTTCTTGAATTGCCTGTGATCCTTGTGATTATAGTAGTATTTATCATCTTACTCCGTAGTCAGCGATATATCATTCACCGGGTACGTAAAATTGCAATAAACAGAGCCACGAGAGATGAAAGAGTGGATACACATGAAGCTTTGAAACGTATCGATACCTTAGCCGGTATTGTTCATGGAGTAGGGAAGATACTTCTTTGGACTATCTTTTTGCTGATTCTTCTCTCTAAAATCAATATCAATATTGGTCCTATTCTTGCCAGTGCCGGAATCGTCGGTTTGGCAGTCGGTTTTGGTGCTCAGGAACTGGTACGCGACTTTATTTCCGGATTCTTCATTCTATTAGAAGATCAGCTTCGTACCGGAGATTATGCCATCATTAACGGAACTACCGGATTGGTTGAGCGCATCGAATTACGTACCATTACACTTCGCGATTTATCGGGTGTAGTTCATATCTTCCAGAATGGTAAAATCGATACCTTGTCGAATATGACCAAAGAATGGTCAGCCATAGTCATGGAAATTGGTGTAGCTTATAAAGAGAATATTGATTATGTGATGCAAGTGATGGAAGAAGTTGGAAAAGAAATGAAGAAGGACCGGGAATTCGGACAATATATGCTCGATCAGGTAGAAGTTCTTGGTCTAGATGATTTCGGAGACAGTGCCATCATCATAAAAGTTACAGTAAAAACCAAGCCGATGCATCAATGGCGTATCAAACGCGAATATCAACGACGCCTTAAAATAGCGTTCGATGAAAAGAACATTGAAATACCATTCCCACATCTTTCACTTTATACCGGTGATGCTACTAAACCAATGCCTATTCAAATGATTAAAGAAGATACAGATAAAGAATAATCGGGTATTTTATAATTTATTGATATTCATCAATTTATTTATATCTATCATTTCTTACTTTTGACGAAACATTAACAATAATAATATGAAAATTGAACATTTAGCGATATGGGCAGAAGATATAGAGTTGCTTCGCGACTTTTATGTGAAATATTTTAGTCTTGACTGTAGCGAGAAATATGTAAACACAAAAAGACAATTCACTTCTTATTTCTTATCATTTGGTCAGGAAAAGACTCGCATTGAACTAATGAATATTCCTGGTATGGAATCTTCTGCAAATAGAATCAATTTAACCGGATTAGCACATTTCGCCATCACTCTGGGTAGTAAAGAACTGGTAAATGAATATACAGAACAATTTCGAAAAGATGGCTATACCATCTATAGCGAGCCACGAACCACAGGTGATGGCTATTATGAAAGTGCTATTTTAGATCCCGAAGGAAATATTGTAGAATTACTGGCTTAATTTAATATTAAAGATATTCTTGCATTATCGCAATCAGGGCTAATTAAAACCCCGGTTGCGATAAAATCTTTCTTACACTACCATCAGAATATTTAATAAGCACAATGCCTTTGTAATTCTCTCCAACTCTGACTCCATCCACCGAATAGCGACCAACTTCAATGGCATCATTATTCATATCCGAAACATTTATTAAGCCAGTGGATCCGGTTCTGATTTCTGCTTTCATCCCATTTATAGCCTGATTATTACCATCGATTAATAAAACAATCACTTCGGTGTTGTCAGATACCAAAACATTTTCGGGCATTTCGAACGAGAAGTCATAACTAATTTGTTTGCCTGCCTCAATGACTGATGGAATGCTGCCTTCCATACCATTAAAATCACCGAAATAGCCCCGCACTACATCCTGATAATACATCTGATCAGCAGGAATAACAAAAGGCAGATCCTCAAATCCACCCATTTCTCCTAAATTACCACCGGAATAAGCATTGTTTTGATTATAATCTGAATTACCGGGTTGATGTACATTATTTTCAATCAAGATATACGTCAGTCTGTAATCTGCCTCTATATCATCTTCGATAAACCATAAATCGGTTTCCACTTTAATTTGATTCAGCGTTTCATTATATTCTGTTTTTACATCCATCCCCGCTACCGGATCTTCATTTACAGTCTTTTTAAAATAGGTCTCAATCAGATTAGGATCACCAACCTTAGATTTATCGCGTGCCATCATGAAATAAGGGTAACCATTAATATTAACCCGATGGCTTATTTCATTATAATATTCACCACAGTACATAATATCACTAACATGAACAGCTATTCCCAGAAAGTTATCAGGATATTCGTCTGCCATCTTTTTCATGGCCACAATACCACGCGGACAATACTGGCACCATGTTCCGGTGAATTCATCGCAGACAACTCCTTTTACATAGCAAGTCAATTCATTGCTTATTTCCATCAGTTCAGAACCGCTCTGCACCCATAGTCTATAATTAATCGTTTCATTACGGCCTATTACAGGTTTATGTTCAAGTGTCAGTTTCACAGGTTCATCAGGATTAAGAATTCTTTCAAAATACTCTGTATACGTCTGGCCATTATATTCTATGCCGATAGTGAAGTTGTTCACCGGCTCATCTTTCTCTGTATGGACAGTTACTGAAATATCAGTTGCGCCGGTAAAAGGAGTGATTCTCGAAACATTCGAAGCGATATAAACATCAGGTTCGACACCGGCACGTATATTATCAATATATAAGCGACTCATATCGGTGCTGTTATTCACAAAAGCAAGCCATATCTTTTTACCCCGATATGAAGCAAGGCTAAGGCGATGGCGTGTCCATTTATTTTTCTCTGAGGCAACCAAAAAGAGTGGGGAAGTGATATCGAAATCGGCCACAGTATTACCAGTTTCAGAAACATAAACGGCATAGCCATCGCTGTAATCCTTGTCGTATGCACGCGCAATCCAGGTTAAAGTTGCATTTTCGTCATTTACAATAAAATCTCGCGTAATAAGCCAGTCATTACTTGTCCCGGCCGGCTGATACCATGAAGTGCTGCAAGCTACCGGGTTACCATTATCTTCAACAACGATCCATGGAGTACCGATTTCAAATCCAAGAGTCACCATGTCTACTGATGGCTGAAGTCCATCTTCACCCCAGTTAGCAGTAAAACCATCATAGGTAAAATCTGAAGCTGATTTTAATGCAGGTTCTGCAATATAATTTTGTTGCTTAGTCACCTTTACATCATCAATTATGATATAATCATATGAATTGATTTGTACAAAAGCGTCAAGTCCGCCATACGTGCTAATGAAGTTGAATTCATAATCAGTCCATTCTCCTTTATATGCTTCAATTCTTTTATATTCGATAATATGAGCAGCATATTCATCATAGCATAAACCAACTGTAAAAGATACTTTATCATATCTGTTTGTAGAGAGGGCTTTAACGCGGAATTTTATGTTGACTGTACCCTGATAATCACCCATTGGAGTATTGATACATCCTCCATAATTAGGATAAGCTAAGGCGCAAGTACCTCCCGCTTGCTGAACACCAGTTCCCGTCCATCCCGATTGATGAAAATAAGAATCAGGAATATTCCAGTCTGAATCACCAATTAATTCACTATCCGGTTCATCTTCAGTACCGGCAGTGAAATAGATGAAATCTTCATCAACAACAATGTTTACAGGAATATCTTCTTCCGTTTGATGCTGAGATTTATTATTCTCAGTTTTCTGTCTGTTTTCTGTGAAAGGCACATTGCGGAATAAAGATTTCCCGGTTTCTTTATCCACATGAACACCGGATAAGTCACGTTTAATACTTTCCGATTGGATTAATTCCTGAGCTGTAACAGGAATTGATGAAAAAAGGAGGGTTACTGCTAAAATGCTACCTCCGACTAAATGTTTAATTGTAGTTTTCTTCATAATTTTCTTTTAAATGGATTGAATATATTAAAAAAAGAAATTTTCGATTTGTAAGGTTGGTCACGTTTAAGTTCACGGCAAAGATATTTATGGAGAACTACATAATCGATATAAAATAAGCGTCAAAATGCTCCAATTCATGAAATGGAGCATGGTTATCATTTTAATACCCTATAATATGGTATTAAAATGATAACCATTGAACAGTGTTTAATTATTATTTAAATATCAGTTAAACGATAATTTAAAAAAAAATCCGAAGCCAACCAATTGTCAGCTTCGGATATTTTTATTCTTTTTTATACTCCCTGGCAAGTGCCTGATATTCGGAAGGTGTCAGACCTGTGACTCGTTTGAATGCGCGCAGAAATCCGCTTC
>CAMTOS010000167.1 GCA_947074195.1 uncultured Bacteroides sp. | reverse complement strand
TAGCGCGCAACACTGGCAGTGTTGAGGTGATCGGTTCGAGTCCGATATGCTCCACGAATATAAAGCATATAGTTAACAACTATGTGCTTTTTTTATACCCACCCACTACATTTCCCCGCAAACGTTTTCAGAAACAAGTTAAAGCTCACCCAATAAACCCTTGAGACTAAGCATATAACTCTGTATTTAATAAATCAAAGGTACTATTCTGTAAGCAAATCACAACCCACTGAGCTTTTGTATGGCGAACGAGCAGCAGAGCCGAAATCGAGGGCTGTAACTATCAAGGGCTGTCAGCCTACAGCTGCAAGCCCGCCCCGAATATTTTTTTATTAAAAAACGGTATTAGGACTTCAAAACTCCAGACATTACACCACCAATAGTACAAGCACCTCCTAGAAGGTCTCCAATAGCGCACAAAATGGGGTGATTTTCATCGTAAAATTTCATGTAATCTTTATATCGTTATTAGCGCAGGCGTACCAGCTTTTTAGACCTCGTGAAGAAACTAAATCATCATCATCAAATTCAAATTTAAGGTCTGTCCATCTTTCCTGTGAAACAGAAATAGTCGCAAATAATTGTTTGTCTTCTGTATAGTGATATAGAGTGTAGTTGTCTTCGTCAATATATTCTTTTACAATTATAGCATCAAGTTTAATATTTTTTTATTATCTTCTTTATATACCGTTAAGCAATACTGTTCAGTGTTTTCTTTAAAGGAGCGAGATGTGATATATGGCTGTCTTTAACCTTTAATTCATAACCTACTCCATCTTGCTTTAAGTCTATGATTACAGTGCTTTTTTCAGTTTTCTCCTTATCAATTAGGAGTTAAATTTGAATTGCTACATCCACAAAAATAGCAGAAGCCAAGAAAGAAAATAATAATTTTAGTATTTTCATAATAAATATCTTGTTTCTGCAAAAAAATTATAAATCAAACAAATTGTTATAAAATCTGCTTTTTTAACAACAAATATACTTGTCTTGATAATGTCCCTCTGTCGAAATAACATAAATATTCACAACTTCCTCATAGATTTCGTAAACAAGCCTGTCTTTTTTGTTCACCTTTCAAGAGTATATGTTTCCGCCATAGCCTTTCAGAGCTTCGGGGTGTCCTGTTCTTGTGCGTAGGTGTTCGTGTAGCTCTTGGACTAACTTTAAAATCTTCGCTGTATTTAATGAATCAAAAGTACAATTCTGTAAGCAAGTCACGATTATACATACATCATATTATTTATTAAAAAGAGACAAAATACGAACTTTTCTAAAGCAACAATGTTGTAACATTCGTAAAATATATTTTATAAATCTTACACATCAGATCTTATGAAGAAAAAATTATTAATTTTTGGATTTGCTTTAACAATGTGTGCTCCAACATTGTTAGCACAAAATCATCCCCTAACCCCTAAAGATGGGAAGGTACACGTAGTAATCGGTAAGGATGATAATACAGTAGATGAATTTGAAGTTTTTGACGTGCTTGTAGAAAATGCACCTAAAGCTCCACAGTACCGCAACTTACCACAATTCGCCATTGTGGGTAAAAACAAAAAGTTTTATCTTTCTATTGGTGGACAGTTAAAGTCTACTATTGCTTTTGACTGGGGAAATCCTTTATCGGGAGATCCTGCTTTATTTATTCCGTCTTCAATAACAGCTGCACTGCCCGGAGATGGCGCAGAAACTCAATTCACAGCTAAACGTTCGAATTTATCGTTTAACTTTGTTGGACTGCCGGGAACTGATAACCAAATTGGGGTGTATGTTTCTTTTAACTTCGCAGGTAGTGGTAATAGCTATGGTGCCAGCTTACTTAGTGCATATGCACAGTACAGGGGTTTCCAGACAGGTTATAATCTGACCATGTATCTTGACCAGGGAGCTGCTCCATATACTATTGATGCTGAAGGTCCGAATAGCTGCTCAGGTTTTTATAATGCCTTATTCAACTATCAGGGGAATTTTACAAAACATCTGTCATTTGGTATTGGTATCGAATCGCCAATAGCATCTTTTACCACAGGTACCTATTACAAGAGAGTTGGAGGAGAAAATGAAGAATTGTCTGCAACAAGACAGGTTACACAGCGCATTCCTGATATCCCTTTATATTTACAATATTCATGGGGAAGCAGTCACATCAGATTAGCTGGTATGCTTCGAAATTTGCAATACAGAGACCTCATCACCGAAAAAAATAAAGATATGTTTGGTTGGGGCGTAAAACTTACCGGAGCTTTAACAGGTTTTGATAATAAACTAACCGCCTATTTTATGGGAACATACGGTAAAGGTACAGCAACATATATGCAGGATAACTATGGTCTGGGATTAGACTTACTTCCATCGCCTGAGATTGCAGGTAAAATGGATAAATCTAAAATCTGGGGATGTTATGGTGCTTTGCAATACAATTATACAGCAAACCTGTTCTCAACAATTATTTATAGCCAGTTACGTAACTATGCAAAAGAATATAGCGGTGGTAGTACAACATGGGATGAACAGTATAAATGGGGACAATACATCGTCGGTAACTTAATTTGGAATGCAAATAAATATTGCCAGGTGGGACTTGAATATCTTTATGGTAGAAGAATGAATTTCAGCGGAATTCAACATCATGACAATCGTATCAATGCAATGTTCTCACTATCGTTCTAATGGATAAAGAAAAACAATATATTTTGAAGATATAAATGCTTTTTATGACAATATGGTATGCGCGTAAGGATTAATTAGATTATTACATCCTTACGCGCATACTTTTTTAATATTAAATTTTATCAAAGCAATTACAGTAGGTTATTTTTCTCATACTATTCAGAAATATCAATTCAAGAATCCGCCATACTGACCAATTTTAAGTATATCACGTAAAAACAATGTTTTTCATAGCAGTGTTAATAAATGTATACTAAATATATTCTGCTATGAGATTCTTTTTTTCGAAAATATTTATCATAATCGTGTGTTTACTATCCACAAACACATATGCTCAACAAATAACTGGTCATCAGGAAGATGAAAAATCACCACCTCGAAAAAAGGTAGGACTTGTGCTGGGAGGCGGAGGCGCCAAGGGTGCAGCGGAAGTAGGTGTATTGAAAGTGCTCGAAGAGGCCAATATCCCTATCGATTATATTGCCGGAACAAGCATAGGCGGAGTGGTTGGAGCTTTATATTCAATCGGCTATAATGCACATTTTATCGATAGTATGTTTCGAAGCCAAAACTGGGTTTTCCTGCTTGGTGATGAGGTTAAACGCGTGGATAAAACTTTTTTATTCAAGAAAAGTAAGGAAACATACACCTTCAATTTACCTTTTTCTTTTAAGAAAGATGAAACAATACCCAATGGCTACGTCACTGGCCAGAATATTCTGAACCTATACACAAATCTTACTACAGGCTATCATCAGGTAGATAATTTTATGGATCTGCCTATTCCTTTCAGATGTGTAACTACTGATATCGTATATGGTAATCAGATCAATCTATCATCAGGATCATTGCCGGTAGCGATGCGCTCTACCATGTCTATTCCCGGAGTATTCATTCCGGTTAGCCGTGATAGTATGTTGCTTATTGACGGGGGTGCGCTCGATAATTTTCCGGTAGATGTAGTGAGAGATATGGGAGCCGATATTATCATCGGGATAGATTTAACAACAGGTTGGAAAACGAAAAAAGAACTTAGCACATTGCCCAACATGGTTTCGCAACTTATCAATATAATGGGCGAACGTAAATATCATGAAAACCGGTATGCGACTAATCTTTATATTAATCCGCCCTTAAAAGGATATGGCACAGCAAGTTTTACTGATAGCGCAATAGATTCCATGATAACCATCGGCGAAAATGAAGGCCGTAAATTATGGGATGAAATAATGGCACTGAAAAAAGAGATTTATTATGACGCACCTTATTACGATACCATTACGATAAAGAAAGGTGAGAGAGTTTGCCAATCGACCTTCAGGATTAATAATATTGAAATTCAAGGCATTAAAGAAAGTGATAAAAAGTGGTTTCGCAATAGAATCAATATCAAAGAAAACTCCACTGTTACCATCGATCAGATCAATAAAGCAGTTTCAATAATGCAGGGCATAAATGCATTTTATATGGTTAATTACTATCTGACTGATGATGCACCTTATGATCTTACCTTTGTATTGACTCCCAAGAAATATAAATTGCTTAATATCGGAACGAGAATAGACAATGTAAATATCGCGAGTCTGCTGCTGAATGTAAGTAACGATAATCAGGTTTCAGTACATAATCACTACTCTTTTACGGCACGTATATCACGAAATCCATATATCAATCTACAATACTCTCATGGAAATTTCTATAATAAACGTTTTAGCATTGGCTATACATTCAGATATAACAACTTCGGACTCTATTCGCATAGCCATAAACTGATGAATTTCAATTTCATTTCTCAGTCTTTCGAAGCATTATATTCTAAAACCTGGTTAAACTCCAGAATTCAGTTTGGTGTTAATGCCGATTTAATGGGCGGCAGAGATTCGCTTTACAGGCCACATTATGAATATGAAAAGGTAAAATACAAACATTCCATCAACTATTTTGGCGATTATCTGTATGACGCACTGAATAGCGATTATTTCCCGACAAAAGGTTATAAGGCACATGTTAGGGGAATGCTTTATACAAGAGATGGAGCAACCTATCATAAAGGAGCACCCTATGGAAGTATTTTATTTTCGGGAGAAACGGCCTGGAAAATCGTTCCTTCATTATATCTTTTGCCCAAAATTACCGGCCGATTCCTGTTCGGAAAGAATTTCCCGATGTATTATCAAAACTATGTAGGTGGCATTTTTGATGCAAACTTCTTCCCTCAGCAATTTGGATGGGAGACCTCGCAGTATGTTCATCTTTTAGAAAATTATTATGTTTCTGCTCGAGTTAATCTAAGATATATGATAAAGAAACGTTTATACATTACTGCACTTAGTGAGTTTGGCAAAACAAGTCATAAATTTGATGATTTGATTCATGGCAAATATTTATGGGGTGCAGGTTTAAGGGCATCTTATGATTTCTTTTTAGGACCTATCAGTGTGCAGGTTAACTATTCTAATTTATATAAGAATTTCGGATTCTTCTTTAATGCAGGATTTTACTTCTAAAATTTAATCGAATTCTGATAGATATCAACAAAAGATTTATCAGGACTGATTTAAATTTTCAACTTATTTGCTGGAATATATATTATCTATAAATAATAATTTGTCAGCTTCCCCTTTTTTGTAGATCGGAAGAGCACACGTCTGAACTCCAGTCACCGCTCATTATCTC
>CAMTOS010000166.1 GCA_947074195.1 uncultured Bacteroides sp. | reverse complement strand
ATTTTCTATTAATTCAAAGATGTAATACTAACACTTGTAAAAATCAAATTGTCGTTTATATTACTCCTTTTGCTATTTTACTGGCTTTTTACCGTATAAAAACAGTACATATTGCAATTACAGATGCATTTTAGCATATAACACACCAATATTATCTTAATTTTATTGACTAGTAGATTTTATATGTGAATAATATTCACGTATTTTAATTCTTAACTCAGATATTGTTGCGTATTTTACATTATTAAGCTTATTTTCAAAGGAATACACTATTTTATATAAACACTTTTATACATTGTGTACAAAATCACAACTGATAAAGATTATCAACAGAAATATTATCTAATGAGAAATCCCTTCTACTTTCATTTCAAATTGAAAGTAGAAGGGATTAATATTTATAGAATATCTATTAATAAATGCCGGGGTACAATTTATTTAGAACCACCAAATAACCATATTTTATCTGTATAGATATCAATGCTCTTAAAGGCAGCTTCAATAATAGGATTAGAGATTACAGAACTATTACCATAAGGGTATCTTTCGGGCCAGTAATTAACGCCATTCTGCGTATTTAACGGATTTTGAAGCTTTATCCAGTTTTCGCCCAATGCCTTACAGCGACGAATATCATTATAAGCTTCAATCTGTCCATCACGAATTTGTGAAAGATATTTCTGAATCATGATTTCCTCCAATGATACAGTTAAGCCGGCAGCATAATCAGCACCATTATTATCAAAATCGGCTATACCATCATTAGCAGCATCAATATCGTCGAATGCAGCAGTTACAGCAGTTTTAAAATCTTCTGTAGCATCACCACTTGTACGCATTTTAGCTTCTGCAAGAATAAAGTACAGTTCGCTTTTACTAAAAATATTGATAGTTTGACCTCCATTATCCAGCCATGCAGGAGCATTTAATGAATTAGTCATCGCTGCATCTACCTCATTTCCCGGAACTCCGCAACGTTTTGCCGCTGTCGGACCATATTGCGTACCATCAAATATTTCAAAATTATAAGCTACAACACGATTATCATTACGTGCATTCATCAAATCGACAACTGTTGATGTTGAACCAGTATAATAACGGCTCCACCAGAAAGCACTCCATGGATTGTCCTGATCAACACCATTGAAAAAACTTAATTCCACGCCATCGAAACCCGCTTCAATAGCATTATTAGCAGCTGTAATAACATCAGACAAAACATTTCTGTTCTGATAATAAGTATGTAACAAATATCGAGCTTTAAAAGCATAACCTAATGCTATCCAATTTTTAGCAGTACCTTTAAATAAAATATCCTGAGTACCAACATAATTAGTTGTTGCAGATTTCAAATTAGCAATACCTTGATCGAGCATTCCCAAAACTGCATCATTATAAATGCTTTCCTGAGTGTCTATTTTAGGATTTAAGAATTTACTACCCCATCCGGCTTCCGAACAAGGAATATCGCCATGCAAATCTGTTAGAATTCCAAAATTTACCGCAAACAGAATCTGAGCAATTCCAAGTATATCAACCTGACCTTCATTCAGACCACCTTCGCTTGTTTTTTCAATGATGGTTCTTAAATTGGCAATATTGCCATAAGTGCCATTCCATTCATTATTATATGTAGTAGCAGCTGCTACTTCGCTACGCAAACGCACTTCAGCATTTCTAAACTGATTGTTACCGGTACCAAACTCCTGTTCAGTGAAACATGATGAATACCAGCAATAAGATCCACTGATTGTAGTAAAAGCAGTAGACACAATGGCATCGGTAATCGAAAATTTGGCAGGAACTACATCTACAGCAGGATTACTTGTGTCTCTGTTCAGATAGTCCATTACACCATCTCCGCAAGACGTAATTGTCAGAAGCGACAATAAAGCGATTGTTATATGTTTTTTCATATCTTCGAATTTTTAAAATTAGAATGTAAGTTTCAAACCACCACCATAACTTGAAGTATTTGGAACTGAGAAGCGTTCAAAATAACCACTCATATTACCATTACCCTGAGAAGATTCCGGATCGAAATTCGGCATTTTTGACCATAAGAACACATTACGCGCAAAACCAAAGATTGAAACATCAACTCCATATATTTTTGGAAGCTGATAACTTAAGGTTAAGTCACGCAGTTTAAAAAAGCTTTGATCATAAATACCAGCTTCTGTTATATCATTATAAGCCATCCAATATCTACGTGCATCAGCATCCATTGTAATGACTTCACCCGTTTCTTCAGAAACACCAGTCACTGATACTGTACCTTCATGATAAGGTAATGATTCTTTAGTTACACCAAAATAGTTCATAACGAGATTACTCCCATGGTACATTTTGCCACCATGTTGCCAACTCCACGTTGTACTCAACGATAACCTTTTATAGCGTGCATTCAAGCTGAATCCCATAATGAAATCCGGAGAACAATTTCCTAAGTCCATACTATTTGCTGTACCCATCGGAAGTCCGTCTTTGTTCAGGAGTAATAAACCGGTAGCCTCATCACGCATAAAAGCAGTACCATATAAATTAGGATATGTACAACCTTCCTGTGCGCGCACCTGCGGTTCCACAAAACCACCAAGGAAAATCGATTCTACACCTTCTGCCAGTTTCACTACTTCATTTTTGATTTTTGTAAAGTTCAAACCAAAATCCAAAGAGTAATCACGATGCTGAAGAATAGCAGCGTTAACAGATATTTCGTGAGAATTTGTTTTCATCTGACCGGCATTCGTCATCAGCGAACTAAATCCGGTAGATCCATCGATAGGTACACTAAAGATTTGATCTTTTACATTCTGATAACTGTAGGTATATTCAATACGCAAACGGTTATTAAAGAAATTGACATCCAAACCAGCCTCAACATTCGATGTATTCTGTGGCTTCAAATCCGGATCGTATAGAACTCCGTAAGGGACATAACTTGAAATTCCGTTAATCGGGAATTTGACAGGAGTATAACCATAAAAACCAGATCCATAAGTAGGAACAGCCATAAAATTACTATAATAGCGTCCGGCCTGACCTACCTGAGCAAAAGATGCACGAATCTTACCAAAAGATAAAATCGGATTATCTTTTAATACATCAAGTTCTGTAAATATCCAACCCAGGGAAACCGAAGGGTAGAAGAAACTACGATTGCCACGAGGCATTGTAGAAACAATATCATTACGTCCGGTTACAGTAAGATACAACATATCATTGTAAGAAGCAGAAATGCTACCAAAGAATCCTACAGTACGATCTTTTTGAACATATTCCTCAGAGGAGAAGCTTGTTGCATTACCAATCGTAGGGAGACCATAAAAATTAAAATTACTTCCTGAATAACTCCAATATCTGTCTTTAGATTGATTAACCTCATTACCCAATAATACATCAACAGCAAAGCCATCCCATTTACCAGACCAGGCGATAGTAAATAAATTATTAAATATATTCTTTGAAACACCATAGTTATCAATAGAACCATTTACATTCCCACCTGTTCCCATCTCGGCAACATCAGAATAGTTTGATGTATAGAAGTCTATACCCGCTTGTTCGCGAAATACAAGATTATAATTCTCACTCCAGTTTATTTTAGGGCGATATTCAAAATAGGTGTTACCAAAAGCACGATCGGTGTTTTGTGCATATTTATTATTTTCAGCCCACCAGTATGGATTATTAAAGTTTGTGGCACGGAATAATATCTGGCTTGTAGGGTTACCAGGTGCATGATAAGGAATACCTTTTAAATTATATTCAGCAGGAGCTGAATAGATCACATTCATGATACCATCATTTGCACCAGGAGCAGATGTAATATCAGTACTCGAATAATTAACCGAGAAACCAGTCTTAAGCTGATCAGTCAATTGCCAGTCTACCAAACCACGTGCACCCCAGCGAGTCATGCCAGTAGATGGGATAATACCATTCTGATAAGAGTTACTTACACCAAAAGAATAAGAGACGTCTCCTTTAGTCTGAGCGATACCGAAATTGGTATTTTCTGTAAAACCAGTTCCGAGGAAATCACCTACATTATCATAAATTTCGGGAGTTGTCCATCCATCTAAACCTGCAGATACGAGTCTTGGATTATAATACATACCATTATGTACACCACCATGCAAATAAGTAGAGTTATAAGTTATATCTCCCTTTTCATTAACAGTATATCCAGGTTCAACATTACCTCCATATCGCCAGTCATTAGCCAATTCGGAAATTTTAGGTCCCCACGACATTGAAGCAGTAGGGTCATAACCGCTACCCGCACCTTGTGCATAAACCGTCTGACGTTTAAATTTACGCGAAACACGTTCTGCACTCAGATTAGTAGATATTGTTATTTGTGGTTTAGAAGACATTGCAGAACCACGCTTAGTTGTAATTACAATTACCCCATTAGAAGCATGAATACCATAAAGGGCAGAAGCAGCCTGCCCCTTCAAAACATTGATACTTTCAATATCTTCAGGATTGATATCGATACTACGGTCGGCAATATTCGCACCTGTTACAGAATTACCTGTCGAGAAGTCGGCATCGGTAGTAATAGGCATACCATCGATTACATATAGAGGTTGGTTATTTCCCGAGAAAGAACGGGCACCACGAATAACAATCTGTGATGAAGCACCGGGCATACCAGAAGACTGACGGATGTCAACCCCGGAGAGTTTACCCTGTATGGCACTTGCAAGAGAAGTAGTACCATCGGTATTCAACTGATCGGCTTTCAAATCCTGGGCAGCATAGCCGAGAGCCTTTCGGTCTCTTTTCATACCCATAGCTGTTACCACAACTTCATCAATAATCTGACTATCGGCCAATAACACAATTCGCAATGTCGGCTTTATAGCAACTTCCTGTGATTGCATCCCGATATAAGATACAATAAGATGCCGTGCATCCCCGGGTATATTAGTCAGAGTAAAATTACCATCGGCGTTTGTCACAGTTCCAATACTTGTGCCTTTCACTAATACAGAAGCACCTACAATAGGCAACCCGTCTTCATCCGAAATTACTACACCTGTAACCTTCTGAGTCTGGGCGACTGCTATACCTATACCCATAAAAAGGCAGGTAAACAATAGCATTAATTTTCTTTTCATAAATTCGTGATTAAAGTTTTACTTTACGTTATTTGTCTCCTTTACTCTATTTGTCATAAATATTTGTTGTATGTTTTTCATTATTTTTATTAAAGAGAGAATTTCACTAATAAACACATTTATCTTTTATTTTGTTTAATCTATCGATATTTATTCGTGAATAATCGATTTTTAAGCGTTTAAAAACAGTAAACATGAATTAAAGCTATCTTTCTATTAAATGAAGAATATATTATTTTGATAATTTAAACTTAACTGTACAGTCT
>CAMTOS010000165.1 GCA_947074195.1 uncultured Bacteroides sp. | reverse complement strand
AGGCGGTTTTGCTTTATGAAAATAAACCACACGGTCCGCAAGAGGTACCTGTGCCGCGTTTCGCACTAAAAAGTGGTAATGGTAAATTTATCATGGCCATTGGTGCTTTTATTCAGCCTGTGGTTGGTGTTGATATAGGCAATACGCTGGGCGGAAGTATGTACTTCAGACCTGCCAGTATTGTGAATGTACCGGCGAAACAGGGACAAAAGGCCGATTTCTTTATCAATCCGTTACATTCGGGTATCGATGTACAGGTGATTGGTTTTCCGGGTACTAAAAATCAGTTGGTGGGATATGTCAATTTCAATTTTACAGGTGATGATAACAGCGGCATTGCGAAACTTAATGCGGTGTATGTGAAGTATCGTGGCTTACTGGCAGGTTATAATTATTCGCTGTTTACCGATGCTGCCACTATGCCTTCGACCATCAGTTGGTGTAGTGTTACAGGTAATGACTGGAGTAAAGGCTATCAGGTGAGCTATAGTTCGCCATCATTTAGCGGATTTTCTTTTGGCTTGAGCATTGAACAACCCAATTTTAATGAGGGGTCGAAGATTTATAAAGGGAAAGATTATCCCGATTATGATGATAATACTGTGATTGGTAATGCTACGCAGCCTGTTCCGGATATTCCATTTTATCTGCAATATGGTTGGTGCAAATCGAGCCATATACGTGTATCAGGGTTAGTTCGCAACTTCTGTTATGTTGATAAAGTAAGTGATAAGACACGGTTTGTAACCGGTATGGGGGTGCAGTTTAGTACAAAAATTCAGATATGCAAACCGCTGACTTTCCTTGGTCAGGGGATATATGGTAAGGGAATAGGCCATTACATTAATGGTATGTTTGGTTTGCCGCTCTCTTATTTGCCCGACGATGCAAAACCGGGTAAGGTGAAGGCTACCGAAATGATGGGCTGGCTGGCCGGATTAAGGTGTTATGTCTCAAAGAAGATTTTTCTGAACTATACTTTTGGTCAATCGCGTGTTTACGGTGTTGGTTCTTACTGGGATGAATTTAAATATGGTCTGGATACCCGCTTTAGTGTATTCTACAATGTGACACCTTATGTACAAACGGCTGTTGAATATTTGTGGGCCAAACAAGTGCAGTTCTCGGATGCTTCTGCCAAAGTCAATCGCCTTCAGGCCACTGTACGGGTTTCTTTATAATGTTATCCTGAAACAATCGGTTACCAAATACTTTTACTCGTGATCAGTCTGAATACAACCCCTATTCTAATCATATTAGAATTGGGGTTGTATTCAGACTATCTTTATCATTCTATTCATGTTCGAAAGCCACATAAGTCATTTCTTTTAGTTTATTCTGGCGCACTATTGGCTTGGCCAGGATCAATCATACATAGCACACTCTTTTGGAGATGCTCTTTAAAATAATTCATAAGTGATGGATTAAAAAAGAATGATTATATAGATTCAGCTCTATTCTTTTATCATTCAGTTTGATTACTAAAACATGAATTGCTGGTTGCAAAGTAATACAATAAAACTCAAATCGTCTGTTCGGTTTTCAGTAGGAGATGTTCTATTTCCCTTAATTATGGCCTTAAATATTGCACATAACCATCTTTAATTGTTTATTTGCCGTAAAATCAAACAATATGGATAATAATATAATTCAGATTCCTTTTAGTTCTGTTATTGAGAAAATACCTGCAATAAAGCATTATAACGATGATATACTTTTAATAGATGATACATGTACAAGGCAAAACATTGATCAACCTTTCAGGCATCCTTTCAAGCTTGATGGTATACTCATCGGTGTAGTAAAAAAAGGAAACGCAGTAATAAGTATAAATTTGAAGCAATTTGAATTGAAAAGCGGACAGATATTTATCTGTTCTCAAGGAGATATTATACAATTTATATCTTCTGATATAGAGGAAGTTTCAAATTTGGCTATTTCACTGGATTATATTTTAAGTTTAAATGTGAAACTTAAAGTCAGAGATTTCGTAGCCGATATAGTAACGAGATTTAATAATCCTATTTTTGATTTGCCATTCCAATATATTGATGAAGTTGAATCATTATATCAACTTATTTCAAAGAATATTACTCAGGGAGGTATCTGTCAGAAAGAGTTGCTGAAAAGCCTGTGTACAAGCTATTTATATCTTATTATACAGATATTTAGTGAGAATCAGAAATCTCTTTCAGAGGCAAAAGAAGGAGTTTCACAAAGAAGCATGTCTGTATTTATGCGCTTCATGGAGTTGCTTGATGAATATCATCAGCGTGAAAGAAGCGTGACTTTTTATGCCGATAAACTCCACCTGACACCAAAACATTTCTCATTCCTTATCAAGAAGGTAAGCGGTACAATTGTGACCGACTGGATTAACCGGTATGTGATTCTTGAAGCCAAATCTTTGCTGATGTATTCCGATAAATCGATTCAGGAAATAGCCTATTCTCTTAATTTCCCCAACCCATCCTTTTTTGGAAAGTATTTCAAACGCCATACCGGTATGTCTCCCGGTGATTACCGAACGCTGTAAATAGTCGTAAATTATAACCGGTTTTAGCCAAAGGTTTGGCTATAAAGAGTAATTAGTGTGGTGTTTTGCTGCTTGTAGCGGGAGGGGTGGTGAAATGCTATTCAAAGGATTTACATCAATTATAATTTATATATGTTTATCAATATTATCTATATTTACACATTAATAACAAATACATTAAATTTAAATAGAATGAAATTTACATTATCAAACAAAACTACATTGATCTCTATTTTATTCATTATTTCTTTTTTAACATCATGCAAGGCTGCAAATATATCAACTGCAACTCCCGGTAATATCAAAGGAATTAATAGTGAAATAATACTCACAGGCGATCAACTCCATCTGAGTAATAAACTAACATTGCAGGAAGATGATGTAATAAGATTCTATTTACCATTGTACCATTTTTTGAGTAATTTAGAGATTAGCAATGCGCAGGGAGAGAAAATAGAATACAACCTCGCCAAAGCTAAGAATGGTGTAATGATTGAAATTGAGGCGGGTGCAGAAACTCAAAACATTACGGTGGATTATGATATGGATCTTCGTAAACTAAAACCGTCGATAAGTTTCCAACAAGATAAAAACCAACTGTTTCTATTATCTGAAATTCCTGTCTTCCCCACAAATTATATCAATTTCACACCGGATTTTATAGAATATGCTGTAACAGCATCTGATGCTGAAGGGAAATATTCATATGCCAAACAAACAGCTTTAGGAAATGCCTTTTGTCCTCCTGCCTTAATATTTGGCAATTTCAGAATTGTGGAATCCGATGGTGTAAAAGTATATATTCCGGATGGTATTCATGTAAACAAGGAAGCATTGGATTATGCTGTTTCATGTATTTCAAGCGCATTCAATTATTTCACAGCGGCTTTCGGTAAAAATGAGTTGTCAGATGATATTAAACTCTTCTTTCTTAACCGCAGGGGTGGGTATGCATTGGAAGATGGGATAATACTCAACCAGGAATATATTTCCGGGAATAACATTAAGCGCAAAGGATTGGCATCGGTGATTTCTCATGAAATAGCACATGAAATAGCGCATTTATGGTGGGGAAGAGGAGTTAAACCTACATCAACAGTTATGTCCGAAGGACTGGCTGAACTATCTACCTATCTGTATCTTATAGAAAATGAACAACAGAATGCAAAAGATATTTATTCTGATAAAAATATCAAGGTATTTGCCTCTAATCTTAAACCGGAAGATTTCCGAAACGTTGATTTATCTAATGCCAATTATAGAACCATCGCCTATAACAAATTACCAATTATACTACATGAGGCAGAACTAAAAATCGGAAGGGATAATCTTAAAAAAGCGCTCAGTAGTTTTTATATGGCTGAGAAAAATTCGCCAAATCTTTCGGGTTTTGAAGAGATGATAAGCCATTTCCCTGCAACCTGTCAAGATGAATTACGACAAGATGTTGATGGTACGCTCGCTAACTGGCCCGATTATTCTATTAAAAATGTATCAGGAAATACCGTCATTTTCCAGGGTCATAACATCTGTTTCCCTGAAATTGTACCGGTTACACTTACCACAGATCAAAACCAGATAATTAGCGATACACTACGTTTTGATGTTACCACCACCGAAATAACAAGGCAATACGAGGATGCTATCGTGAAAATAATCGTAGATAGTGATTTCGCCACCAATCAATCAGAATTATTAAATGATTTATGGACAAAAGATTCCGGGTCATTTTTAGAAAATAAGTGGCATCAACAATATCCACCACAATACTATACTTTCTTCAATTCCTTACTGAATTATCTTTTTACCCCATCAACAGAAGGAGTAGATGATATAGCCGATAAAAAAATCAAATCAACTTTATCCGCGGCAAAAGAAAAACTAATGACTATGGATTTATGCAATACACTCATTACACTAAGAAAATCGGATCAATCTTTTAAAATTATGCTTATGATCAACTCTGGCAAACGTTTTGTGAATGGATATATTGAGGGAGAGTTTTATGAAAAAGATGGTATTGTTTATTTGAAGTCGATTAATTCGATAAAGATTTGATAGTCCAATTAAGGATTTAAATACATAAATAGTATAATATATGTTAACCGTAATAGCAAATCAGTTAACAAATATTTTATGTGTACGTTTTACACGCATCTCATCTTAGATTTATTTATATTAGTTCCAATAATTTTTATAAACGTATAAGTACAAAATTTCATATTCAGCGTCTTAAGTTAGAATATAAACAAAGATACTTACGTTTGTAAAAACAGTAAGTTATCCTAATATCAAATAAATGAAACACACGTTTTTTGCAGTAGATCTTGGAGCTACCAGCGGACGCACCATTGTGGCGTCGCTTACCGAAAAGGGTCTGGAGCTTGAAGAAATAAATCGTTTTCCCAACCAGCTGATCGAAATCGGCGGACACTTCTATTGGGACATTAATGAACTTTACCGTAACATCATCGAAGGGCTGAAGATTGTGGCTCAGCGTGGTTTGCCCATTGCTTCTATCGGGGTTGATACCTGGGGAGTGGACTTTGTGTGCATCGGCAAAGACGGACATGTTTTGCGCCAGCCTTATGCCTACCGCGATCCGCAGACTGAAGGAGCACCGGAGGCATTTTTTGCACGTGTACCACGCGAAGAAGTGTACAAACAAACAGGTATTCAGGTGATGAATTTCAACTCACTGTTTCAGCTCGATACATTGCGCCGCCGTAATGACAGTGCACTGGAAGCGGCAGATAAGATTGCCTTTATGCCCGATGCACTGAGCTATCTGCTTACCGGCAAACTGGTAACGGAATATACCATTGCGAGCACGGCACAGATGGTGAATGCTTACGATAAGAAATTATCGCCTGA
>CAMTOS010000164.1 GCA_947074195.1 uncultured Bacteroides sp. | reverse complement strand
TGCAGTTTTGTGCAGAAGGCTCTGCAGTAAACCGCCAAAGGCTTTGCAGCAACTCATCCAAAGGGTATGCTGTTTCTTCTAAACAGAAGACAAACTCTGAAATATAAGGATAAAAAAATAACCGTGATTCTTTATCGGAATCACGGTTATTAATAGCTATAAACTTTAAAAACCCGAAAGTGTCTTTAAGTCACCCTTATTAAAATTCTATTATTTGAACTTTTTCATCTGTTTAGCTTCTGCCGGTGTAGCTTCAATAATGCTGATAGCATAACCACCACTACGAGCCTGCTTCACGCTCATTTTAGTTTTATTGTTTACTAAACCTTTTCTGATCTGATAAGATGTCGGATTTAAATCGTAATCTGCATCTTTACCATCAGCATAAAGTGTAGCTACATATACTTTGTCAGGATCAAGGAAATCGAGTGTGATGTTCGATGTACGGGCATTCTCATCAGTAATACCACCAACAAACCAGTTGTTAGTACCTTTTTCCTTACGTGCTACTGTGATATAATCACCTGGTTCAGCTTCAAGATATTTGCTGTCATCCCAATCTACAGGCACATCTTTGATGAACTGGAAAGCATCCATGTGATTTTCGTAGTTTTCAGGAAGATCGGCAGCCATTTGTAATGGGCTATACATTGTCAGGTACAGAGCCAGCTGTTTAGCAAGTGTAGTGTGCACCCAACCTTTATTATCGTTATCAAGGAAGTTAAGCTTTGTATCGAAGATACCCGGAGTGTAGTCCATCGGACCACCAATCTGGCGTGTAAATGGCAATACAGTTGTATGGAAAGGTTTGTTACCACCAAATGCTTCGTATTCAGTACCACGTGCAGATTCATTACCGATAAGATTTGGATAAGTACGTGCCAGACCAGTTGGGCGTGATGCTTCGTGTGCATTTACACTGATTTTATATTCAGCAGCTTTTTTTACAGCGTGCAGGTAGTGATTGTTCATCCACTGACCATAGTGATGTTCTCCACGTGGAATAATATCACCAACATAACCACTCTTCACAGCATTGTAACCGTTATCAACCATAAACTGATAAGCCTGATCCATATGACGTTCGTAATTACGAACAGAACCTGAAGTTTCGTGGTGCATCATCAGTTTCACACCTTTGCTTGCTGCATAAGCATTCAGCATCTTCACATCGAAGTCAGGATAAGGAGTCACGAAATCGAATACATAGTCTTTTGATTTACCAAACCAGTCTTCCCAACCTTCGTTCCAGCCTTCTACCAATACCTGATCAAAACCGTGTTCTGCAGCAAAGTCAATGTAACGTTTCACATTTTCATTGTTAGCAGAGTGTTTGCCATTAGGTTTAGTCTGCGTATAATCTGTTTCACCCAATTTTACAGAAGGGACATCAGATGTATAAGCCCATGAGCCATTGCCTGTAATCATATCCCACCATACACCAATGTATTTTACGGGTTTAATCCATGATACATCTTCGTAAGCAGTTGGTTCGTTCAGATTGTATGTCATCTTTGAAGAAAGAATGTCACGTGCATCATCACTTACAATAATAGTTCTCCATGGAGATTGCGCAGGTGCCTGAAGATAACCTTTATCACCCACTGCATCAGGAGTTAACCATGATTCGAAAATCATATTCTCATCATCCAGATTAAGATTCATCAAAGAATAATCTACCAAAGCAGCTTCGTGAAGATTGATATAAAGACCATCATCAGTTTTCATCTGAAGAGAAGTTTGTACACCAGTCGGAGAGTATTGAGTCTGAGAAGAATTTTCTGTCACAGCTTCATCCATTAAACCACGGATTTCAGAAAGACGAGATTCCATGTAGTCATATTCCTGTGTATCATAATCACCCGGAATCCAGAATGCAGTGTGGTCACCGGCCATAGCGAATTGCGAGTGCTCTTCTTTTACTACGAAATAGTTCAGGTTGTCCTGAAGAGGGAATTCATAGCGGAAACCAAGGCCATCATCGTATAAACGGAAACGAATGATGATGTTACGGTCCTGAGCTTTTTGATCAAGAGTTACAGCAAGTTCATTGTAGTTATTGCGGATAGTTTTAGTTTCACCCCATACCGGTTCCCAGGTTTCATCAAAAGATGATTTCTGAGCATTAACCAAGGTAAAACCATCCATCAAACCCGGATCGTTTTTTAATTCTAAACCAAGTTTAGATGGCTTGATGACTTCTTTATTTTTATAGAATAGTTCGTACTCGGGAGTACCTTCATTGTTAAGGAAGAAATTCAGCTTTAACTGACCATTCGGAGAAGTGATACTCTCCATTGCGTTAACAACAGTCATACATGCCAGCGCAAGCAAGAAAAAAGTTGTTCTAAAGATAGATTTGCTTTTGTGATTCATGATATAAATTTAAAAAATTAAACGTATAGCAAAGATAGACGCAAAAGAGACCAAAAAGAACTCTATATAAATGAAATATAAAAGATATATTTGAAAACGTTTGCGTAATCTATTATTTTACAATCAATTATACAATTAGTATCAAAACGAAAATATAAATGAATATTATTCGATTGCACCTATTTTCATCACTTCTAATTCAAAATTTTCACGGTCTATTGCCTTATTTTTGACCTTATTGCGATAGGTATAAATTGTATTTATGGAGTAATGCAGAAAGTTGGCTATCTTAGCACTATCGTCAATTCCCAACCGGATAATGGCATAGATCCTCATCTCGGTATTCAGCAACTCTCCGGTCTTTAATATAAAACGTTCATCGGGCTGAAGGAGTTGGTTAAACTGTTCGACGAAATCGGGATAGAGTTGAAGAAAGGCATTATCAAAATTTGCATAAAAATCCTTCTGCCCTATTCCGGCAAAACTACTCGATTTTGTCATGCGCAACAACTCTTCAGTCTGCCCCGCCATGATCTTGCGGTTTACGGTATGACGGAAACTATCTAACTTCTCGATATACAAAGAACACAGACTCAGGAAATGGCCGATATATTCTTCCTTAATATGATTGGCCTGTTTCAGTTTGCGACGAGCCAGAGATAGTTTTTTCATCTGACTGTAAATCCAGAAAAGCGAAGCAAACAGAAATATGGCAAGAATACTCACTACGAACAGAAAAATAACCAATTGCCGGTGCTGAGAATTCAGACGTTGCTGATAAGATGCATCGATAACCGGAAGAATGGCAGAAATCTCGAGTGTACGCAGTCTTGCATTACAAAAGATGGCATCGTCAAGGGAATATTTAATGTATCGGTAAGCTCTTTTCAAATCTCCCTTTTCATATAAATAAAGGGCAAGGTATTGCAAAGCCGCATTTTCTTTCACAGATGCCTTGACATCCGCCATGGCAGAGTAAGCCAGATAGGTGGCATACTTATCCATTTCGCCTTCGCGCTGATAAATCAATGCAAGAGTAAAAGCGGTGCGGGCATAGAGATTCGAGTTTGAAGCCACATTCTGCAAGAGTTCCTGTAAAACGATCTTCGATTTTGAATAATCGGCCTGATTGAATAGCGTTTCGGCTTCGTAAAGTTTATAAGCAGTAGTATAAGATGGCAGTACACTCAACAAAGAATCACGGTACTGCATTTCTAACAAGGCATATTGATGTGCATAATTTTGATTCTGGACAAATGTAGTGAGATACGAATAGATCTGTCGCCCGCAATTATAGTATGCGGGCAGTAACTCCGGAACCACATTGTTACGGTTTATTTCACTGAAGTAAGCCGATGCTTCTTTATACATGCCCGATATTGCCAATACTTCTGCCTGGGCTATTCGTATTCTGACCTGATAATCTTTATTCTTCAACGTATCGGCCAGAAGTAAACTTTTATCGAGATATTTCAAAGCAGAGTCAGTAATGAAAAGTTTATAGCTTTCACCAAGGCTGAAATTCAGATCAAACTTTTGAGACAAGTCGAGTCTTTTATTATTTAGTGCATCTTTTAAACTATCGAGCTGCTGTTCTTTTTGTGTCATATAACTCTGCTGATTCGCAAGAGTCTTATCCAGTTCATCTAAAGCCAGCCGTTCCTGCTGATGTTGAGCATTAGCAGATAAAGCGAAAAATAAGGAGAATACGAACAGGGATATTTTGATTTTCATTGCCATAATTGTTGTTTTGTTTCAAAAATATAAAAAACAAATCAGTTGGTGAGTTTATGCCATGAAAAAGAAATGCTTCAGTTGTAATATAAATAAGATACAACTGTAATAAATGAATGCTAATTGGTTTGAACAATTTAATAGACTGTTTTGTTTATTGAGCAATTTTTTGTGGAAAACATTCTGACAAAGAATAGATTATACAAACAGTTTTATAAACTTCTTAATCATTTAATCATTATGAGAATAGAAAAAATCACTGCCAGAGAAATTCTTGATTCACGTGGCAATCCTACCGTAGAAGTAGATGTTTTATTAGAATCGGGCATAATGGGAAGAGCATCGGTTCCTTCGGGCGCCTCGACAGGTGAACATGAAGCACTCGAACTTCGTGACGCTGATAAAAATCGTTATGGAGGAAAAGGAGTTCTTAAAGCTGTAGATAATGTAAATAAACTTATCGCTCCTGCACTTATAGGTATGTCTGCCCTCGAGCAGATGACCATTGATCACGCCATGCTTGCTCTTGACGGAACAAAAACCAAAGCTAAACTTGGTGCAAATGCTATTCTTGGTGTATCTCTTGCTGTAGCCAAAGCAGCTGCTGCTTATCTTGATATGCCTTTATATCGCTATATCGGTGGTACAAATACATATGTAATGCCGGTTCCAATGATGAATATTATCAATGGTGGTTCGCATAGTGATGCTCCTATTGCTTTCCAGGAATTTATGATTCGCCCTGTAGGCGCATGCTGCTTCCGCGAAGGTTTACGTATGGGTGCCGAAGTATTCCATGCATTGAAAAATGTATTAAAGAAACGTGGTTTGAGTACTGCTGTAGGTGATGAAGGTGGATTTGCTCCTGCACTTGATGGTACAGAAGATGCTTTGAATTCAATTTTGGCAGCGATTAAAGAAGCCGGTTATGAAGCTGGTAAAGATATTACAATTGCGATGGACTGCGCTGCATCTGAATTCTTTAAAGATGGCATTTATGATTATTCGAAGTTCGAAGGCCCGAAAGGTAAGAAACGTACTGCTGATGAACAAGTAGATTATCTGGAAGAATTGATCAATAAATTCCCTATCGATTCTATCGAAGATGGTATGAATGAAAACGACTGGGATGGCTGGAAGAAATTAACAGACAGAATCGGTGATCGTTGTCAGTTGGTAGGTGATGACCTGTTTGTAACCAATGTAGATTTCCTTGAAAAAGGTATCGAAATGGGTTGTGCTAACTCTATTTTGATTAAAGTAAATCAGATTGGCTCTTTAACCGAAACATTGAATGCGATCGAAATGGCTCATCGCAATGGTTATACTACTGTAACTTCTCACCGTTCGGGTGAAACAGAAGATGCAACTATCTCTGATATTGC
>CAMTOS010000163.1 GCA_947074195.1 uncultured Bacteroides sp. | reverse complement strand
TATAATACAATGAATTAAATACATATAAAGGTGTTGTTTAGTGTAAATATAAATTATATTACTGCGATTATACACTTGTTATTATACCACTACTTCACCTATTTAAACAAATTGTATGATATTGAGACAATTAGTTAAATATGGGGTGCATGAATAAAGGGTTTGCAGACTTTTCGTCTGTAACGTTACAAGAGTAAAGTGATTAAAAATGGAATATTACAAAGTGGTTTTGATTAGAAATGTAATTCGAAGATATTTACATATAACTACATAAAATGGGTGATATTTACAGAAGTAAACAGTTGTGGTATGCAATAAATAAAAATATTATACGGAATGTACATCTTTATTAATTGCACTTGTAAAGTCGGGCAAGAATAGTTGTTATAGTCAGGAAAATCTGTTATCCATCTTTGATAACTGTATGACAATATCGAAAGGATAAATGTTTACATCAAGACTGTTATATAACAGATTTATCATTTTATTTAAATATAATCACTAAAAAGTTTGGATTTTAAGAATAATTTATTATAGTATAGTTAAGAGAGTAATTTTCGATCTTATATAACCCCAGAAATGCTAATTCAATTTCCCTGGCTTTTTTTGGATCATCCGTGGAGTTGGACGATTTTTTTCGATTCTGGAGCACTTTGCCGGAATCGGATTTTTAGATCAAAAAAAGATAAATTGAATATAGGTGGAGTATAAGTGAGTAACAGCAAAGATGGGCTGGGTATTTTGATCCTGAATTTTCCGGTTTGACCATATTAGCGGTGGTTGTTTATTTTGCTGTTATGGCACATTTGCTGTCATAATGATATTTCATCATACTGTAATCTTGTGTTTAAATAGCGTTTAAACAGCGATTAAACAGATAGAATGGCTATATAAAATGAAGGAGGAAAGTTGTATCGATATTTTGATCTAATTATCTGTTCGGGGATTAATTCCGGGAAGCGCCCTACTCGTTTTTTGGAAGCTATAATCAGCAGTTCGTCTGTTTTGTAAAGCTGTGGCAAATGAGCTCAAAACGGCTGTTGTAATTGTAAAAAATAATCCCTTCCGGTTAATCATTAAACCGGAAGGGATTATTTGCATTATGAGCCTTAAGCAGGCATGTTTTATGAGTTATTTCAGAAGTACCTTCAGCGGTATTGGTATATCATTGTCAGCACAAAAAAATAGCAGGAAATCAATGAAGAATTTTAAACAAAAGCTCTTTCAGGATATCGCCCGAATCTTGCGAGCTATTGCCTACACCTTTCGATTTTGCATCGGCAATTCTTATCTCTCCAATGATCTGCATTGTCTTTATACCATTATATTTGCGCATAGCTATGAGGTAATCTTTTGCGCCCCACGCTGATTTTAAACCCAGCCATGAAGCTACACCCTGTTCTGTTTTTTCTGGTGCATAGTAAGCCAGCATCAGGTTGGAATAGAATGCAAACAGAGAAGCGAGGACTAACTGTATCGGTGCTTTCTTTGGATTCTCTTCAAAATATTTCGCAATCTTATAAGCCTTCAGAATGTCCTTTTCTACAAGTGCATTCTTAAGCTCAAAGCTGTTATAATCTTTGCTGATACCGATATTCTTCTCTACCTGTTCAGGAGAAATGCGCTTTGAATTTTCCGGTAAAGTAATGATGAGTTTATCGAGTTCACCCGTCAGGCGACTAAGATCCGGACCTACAAATTCGGCGAGCATAGCACTTGCTTTGGGTTCAATATCTATCCCTTTTCTCTTTAAATACGAGGTAATAAAAGCCGGCAGCTGTGTCTCCTTAATCTTCTTGGATTCAAAGAGAATACCCTGCTTTTCAATGAGGCCAGCAAGCTTTTTGCGACGATCCAAAACGCCGTGTTTATGACACATAACCAATAGTGTAGAACCCAGTGGTTTCTGCAAATAATAGCTCAATTCCTCGATGTTTCCACCGATATTCTGAGCCTCTTTTACAATAATAACCTGGTGATCTGCCATCATTGGATAACGCTTTGCGGCATTGATTACCGCAGGCACATCTACATCAGAGCCATACATCACGATCTGATTAAACTCTTTTTCCGTGTCGGTAAGTACATTATCGGCTATGTAATCAGCGATAAGGTCTATATAATAAGATTCTTCGCCCATCAGATAATAGATGGGCGAATATTGCTTTGCATGCAATCCTTTCAGGATTTCATCGCAGCTTAGTTCTTTTTTTGCCATAGATTGTTATTATGTGCTATAAAGATAAGCACATTTTACCAGTCGAATTTGAGGTGGCGGACAGTTTTTTGTCCATCGATGATCATTTTCAGTGAAGCGATACCAATTTCCACATGATCTTTCACATATTTCTCGGTAATCATGCTGTCACTCTTGTCAGTTTTAACGCCTTCAGGGATCATTGGCTGGTCTGATACAAGCAATAATGCTCCGGTTGGAATATGGTTCGCAAAACCGCAGATAAACAGGGTTGCAGTCTCCATATCGACAGCCATGGCACGAGTTGTTTTCAGATATTCCTTAAACTTCTCATCATGTTCCCAGATACGTCTGTTGGTGGTATACACCGTACCGGTCCAGTAATCACGTCCGGCATCACGAATAGCTGAAGAAACGGCACGCTGCAGCATAAATGCAGGCAATGACGGAACTTCGGGCGGGAAGTAATCGTTTGATGTTCCTTCACCTCTGATTGCAGCAATAGGAAGGATAAGATCACCAAGTTTGTTCTTTTTGTCTATACCACCACATTTTCCGAGGAAAAGACACGCTTTTGGCTTGATAGAGCTCAGCAAATCCATAATAATGGCTGCATTCGGGCTACCCATACCAAAGTTGATGATTGTAATACCTTCGGCAGTAGCTGAAATCATATTGGCATCGTGTCCCAGAATAGGAACATCAAACTTTTCTGCGAATATTTCTACATATTTGCCAAAGTTAGTCAACAGGATATACTCACCAAATTCTTCAAGCGAACGTTTGGTATAACGGGGTAACCAATTTGTTACAATTTCATGCTTAGTTTTCATAAGATTCCATTAAATTTGTGTTTTCTCGGGGAGAAAACCATTATTTAACCTACAAAAGTATAAAATGTTATCATTAAATCTGCCTTCTTTCGAGGCAAAAATTAAAACCCAGAACGAAAAAAAATATATTTATGATATTTTGCGAAAGCGTTTCATCGCTTTAACACCCGAAGAAAATGTACGCCAGCATTTTGTACATTTTCTGCTTTCACACAAAAATTATCCGGCTGCTCTGATGGCCAACGAGGTGGCTATCAGTCTGAACGGCACCAAAAAAAGATGCGATACTGTTCTTTACAAACGAGACCTTACTCCCCGTCTTGTTATCGAATATAAAGCCCCTACTGTTGAAATTACTCAGGCTGTATTCGACCAGATTGCACGGTACAATATTGTTCTAAGGGTTGAGTATCTTATCGTTAGCAATGGCATTAATCATTATTGCTGTAAAATAGATTACGCTAACCAGAAATATGTATTTCTGAAAGACATTCCTTCCTATACGGAACTCTGATTATACTTATATATATAAAGAAGCGAAGCCAACAATTTGTTTTGACTTCGCTTCTTTATTTTTTATTTTTAAACCTGATCGCCTGAACCGCTTGCCTGATCGGGCGCTGTATCGCGCTTCCATCTGAATCTTTCGGCCAAACGTTGCATCATGTCATAGAAGTTAGGCACATAGAACGTAGCCAGAACAGTATTCATAAACATACCGAATACCACCGCTGTACCCAAAGCGATACGGCTGTTTGCACCGGCTCCGGTAGAGAATATCAACGGCATAACTCCAAATACGAATGCAAAAGATGTCATCAAAATGGGTCGCAGACGTACATGGCCGGCTTCATAGGCTGATTCTTTTATCGGACTGCCATCTTTATGGTAATCTTGTGCAAACTGCACAATAAGAATACCATTTTTGGCAGATAACGCAATCAATAATATAAATCCGATCTGAGTGTAAATGCTAATTGGTGTGCCAATAATCAAACATCCCAATAAACCTCCGAGTAATGCTACAGGAATACCTAAAATTGCAGCAATCGGGTTTGTCCAGCTTTCATACTGAGCACAAAGTACGCAATATGCTACAATGATGGCAACGATAAACACCATCATAGTGGTGCTGCTTGATGAAGTTTCCTGATAGGCAATTGATGTCCATTCATAACCAAACATACCTTCAAGATCGTCATCTACAATACTGGCAAGTTGCTGAATTGCTTCACTCGAACTCTTTCCGTCAGGCACACTTGCAGTAATTGCTGCAGTAGAATACAGGTTATAACGATTAATCTGATCCTGACCTAACACCTCTTCAAGAGTACAGAAAGCCGAGAATGGTACATTTTCGCCATTCCCATTTGGTACAGCAAGTTTAAATACATCTTCTATATTAACCTGATAACGATTGGCAGCTTCAATATTTACATGAAATATATGTCCGTACTGAACATAATCATTCACATAAGTAGCTCCCATATAATAGCCCAGTACATCGAAAACATCATTAAGTTGCAGCCCCATAAATTGCACTTTATCACGGTCGATATTAACATAATACTGTGGCACGTTGGCCTGATACTGACATTGCACATTTTCCAGCGCATCCATTTTTGCAGCAGCCTCCAGAATTGTTGTTACTGCTTCTGACATTGCTGTTGGGCCAAGGCTTTTTGTATCTTCCAGCTGCATCTGAATCCCACCGGTTGTTCCTAAACCCGAGATAGCCGGAGGTACCATAGCAAAAACTTCACCCGCTTCCAGTACGGATGCATCAACATTAAAACGATCTACCACTTTGAAAACAGTATGAGCCTTTCCTTTTCGTTCACTCCAATTCTTAAGAACTACGAAATAAGTACCTCCATTGGTTTGCTCACCACCAGCCATAGCTGAGAATCCGGAGATTTGTATGTAACTCTTTACTTCAGGATATGTATTCAGAATTTTATTAATCTCACTACCCAACGCTTCAGTACGTTCCAAACTTGCAGCCGGTGGTAACTGAGTCATGATGATGAAATAACCGTCATCTTCTTCAGGAATAAATGTAGTCGGCAATTTCATAAACAGAAGTACGGCAATAACTACAAACCCTGCAAATGTGAGTAAAGCCACGGCAACACGGTCTAACAACCATTTCACAGTCGTGTCATAAATCTTTTGCACACCGTTATAGAAATCGTTGAACCATCTGTAAATAAAGAACTTTTTCGGTTTAGGTGGTAACAAAAACAATCCACATAAAGCCGGTGTCAATGTTAATGAATTGAAACCGCTAATCACGGTCGATGCAGCAATTGTCAAAGCAAACTGTTTGTAAAGCTGTCCGGTAATACCGCTAATTAGAGTTGTCGGAATAAATACCGATAAAAGTACCAGCACCACACTGACAATAGGACCAGTAATCTCTCCCATTGCCTTAATTACAGCATCTTTCGTATTGTATTTCCCCGTCT
>CAMTOS010000162.1 GCA_947074195.1 uncultured Bacteroides sp. | reverse complement strand
TTTTCTGAAACGATTTTTTACTTTACCTTTTGCATCAGGAATCTGTGCAAGTTCGTCAGCTTTCAAAAAATACTCATACATAGCAAGAACGCTATTGTAAGCCTTAACAGTATCGAATGGCTGGTTAAGGTAAGCATTTTTCATTTCTTCCTCAACAATACGTTTCTGTACTAAACCTGCTACGTCCCATGTCGCAGCATCGTTCATAGTTTCAGGATTAATTAAGGCAGCATCGATAAGAGTCACAGCCTTCTTAAAATCTGGTTTTACATCGTTGGCAATAGTTTTTGCATCACGTACATTTTTTTGTTGTGCGAAAGCAAAACTAACAACCATAAGCAGTACCAATGAAAATAGTCCTCTTTTCATGATTCTTGATTTTTATTTAAAAATTATTATTAAGTTGTTCAATTATTCAGTTTCTGTTGCTTCAGGAGCTTCTGTAGTATCATTATCTACTGTGTTATCGCCTTCCATGCTCTCAATTGCTTCATCGCTAATGATGTTGCCTTCAAGTTCTTCAGTTGGAATTTCATCTTCCAGGCTTTCAGTAGTTACTTTACATACAGAACCAATCTGATCGTTACGTTTTTCAAGGTTGATCAGACGTACACCCTGCGTTGCACGGCCCATTGTTCTTACTTCAGACATTTTAAGGCGGATCGTGATACCCGATTTATTGATAATCATCAGGTCATTATCATCAGTAACAGACTTAATCGCAACCAATTTACCGGTTTTATCGGTAATATTCATTGTTTTCACCCCTTTACCACCTCTGTTTGTCTTACGGTAACCTTCAATATCCGAACGCTTGCCATAACCTTGTTCAGAAACCACCATTACAGTCTCTGCCTGAAGGTCTTTGATGCAAATCATACCAATTACATGGTCCTGACCATCTTCGTCAAGTGTGATACCTCTAACACCCGTTGCTGTACGTCCCATAACGCGAACTGCAGTTTCATGGAAACGAATAGCGCGTCCGTTGCGGTTAGCAATGATGATTTCATTGTTTCCGTTGGTCATACGTACTTCGATTACGCTGTCGTCTTCGCGGATAGTGATAGCATTCACACCATTCTGACGTGGACGTGAGTACTGTTCAAGAAGTGTTTTCTTGATTACACCATTCTGCGTACAGAATAATACATAGTGACTATTGATATATTCTTTGTCTACCAGACTCTTAACGCGCAGATAAGCAGTTACAGCATCGTCAGAATCGATATTCAATAAATTCTGGATAGCACGGCCTTTTGATGTTTTGCTGCCTTCAGGAATTTCATAAACCTTCAGCCAGTAACATTTACCTTTTTGGGTAAAGAACATCATCGTGTTGTGCATTGTAGCCGGATAGATATGCTCTACAAAGTCCTCATCACGAGTTTCAGAGCCCTTAGAGCCTACTCCACCACGGTTCTGAGCACGGAATTCAGTCAACGGCGTACGTTTAATATAGCCTAAGTGAGAGATTGTGATAATCATCTCATCATCAGCATAGAAATCTTCAGGATTGAATTCTTCAGAAGAATAAACAATTTCAGAACGACGTTTGTCGCCATAGCTTGCTTTCACCTGAGTCAACTCCTCTTTGATTACTGTTTTACATACATCCTCATCAGAAAGAATGCTTTCCAGATAAGAAATAAGTTTCATCAGTTCATCATATTCAGCGTGCAGCTGATCCTGCAACAGTCCGGTAAGCTGGCGAAGACGCATTTCAACGATAGCGCGAGCCTGTCTGTCAGACAAGTTAAAGCGTGACATCAGGTTTTCGATAGCGATATTTGGTGTCTGAGCAGCACGGATTATACGGATTACTTCGTCAATGTTATCAGAAGCAATGATCAAACCTTCAACAATGTGTGCACGATCTTTCGCTTTTTGCAGATCAAACTCTGTACGGCGAATAACAACCTCGCGGCGGTGATCAACAAAGTTGCTAATTAAATCTTTAAGATTCAATGTTTTAGGACGGCCATGTACCAAAGCAACATTGTTAACCCCAAACGAAGTCTGGAGTGCAGTCATTTTATAAAGCTTATTGAGCACAACGCTTGCATTCGCATCACGTTTAATGTCGATAACAATACGCATACCATCACGGTCAGACTCATCGTTGGCATTCGAGATACCTTCGATTCTCTTGTCATTCACCAGGTCAGCGATATATTTAATCAGCTCAGCCTTATTTACATTATATGGAATTTCCGAAATAACTATCTTGTCGTGGTTTGCGCCAGCTTCAATTTCAGCGCGGGCACGCATCACAACACGACCTCTACCGGTAAGATAAGCCTCACGAACACCTGTTACACCATAAATATAACCTCCTGTAGGGAAGTCAGGTGCTTTCACGTAGTTCATCAGATCTTCAATTTCAACCTCCGGATTATCGATATAAACCAAACATGCGTCAATTACCTCAGAAAGATTGTGAGGAGGCATATTTGTAGCCATACCTACCGCAATACCCGATGCACCATTTACCAAAAGATTTGGTATACGTGTAGGCATTACTGTTGGTTCTTTCAGTGTATTATCGAAGTTAGGAGTAAAATCTACGGTATTCTTATAAAGATCGTCCATCATTGTTTCACCCAGTTTGTTCAGGCGAGCCTCAGTATAACGCATAGCCGCAGGGCTATCACCGTCAACCGAACCAAAGTTACCCTGACCGTCTACCAGCGGATAACGCATTGCCCATTCCTGAGCCATACGAACCATTGCAAGATAAACAGAAGAGTCGCCATGCGGGTGATATTTACCAAGAACCTCTCCGACGATTCTGGCAGATTTTTTGTAGGGTTTGTCGGATGTATTTCCCAGTTCCATCATTCCGTAAAGAATACGACGGTGAACGGGCTTGAATCCATCTCTGACATCAGGAAGAGCACGAGATACAATGACTGACATAGAATAGTCAATGTATGAAGACTTCATTTCCTCCTCGATGTTGATCTTTATAATTCTGTCTTGTTCAAGCATTTAAGAAGATTATTAATTATACATTTCTGGCCTATTAAAAACCACGCTAAATTAGTGTATTTTCACGACATACAAAAGCTTTTAAGCAATAAACTTTTGGTGAAGAAGCATAGATTTTAAAGATAAATTCAACTTTTTTAGAAAGCCGCAGATTATCGAAAAAAGAAGACCTGCGATATCCTTAAAAATACCGCAGGTCTGTATAAAAAGTCGTGCTGATTATCTCTTTTTAATAAGCTCTTGCGAAGATCACTCTGCAAGCCGATGGTTTACCTGTTACCATACAAGTTCCCGGTTCTTTGTCGCCTTCGATAAATGTTTCGAAAGGAATACAACGAATGGTTGCTTTAGTTTCTTCTTTGATCTTTTCTTCGGTTTCAGGAGTACCATCCCAATGTGCCAGGATGAATCCGCCTTCTTCGATCTTTTCTTTGAATTCTTCGTAAGTATCTACCTTAGTAATATGCGAATTACGGTGGTCGAGTGCCTTTTTATAGATATTCGCCTGAATATCGTCCAATAAGTTCTTTACATACTCCTCAATTCCGTCGCACGATACTGTTTCTTTCTGAAGCGTATCACGACGCATCACTTCCATCGTATTGTTCTCTAAGTCGCGTCCACCCATAACCAGACGTACAGGTACACCCTTCAATTCGTAGTCGGCAAATTTGAAACCAGGACGTTTGTTGTCTGCATTATCATACTTCACAGATACACCCATCGATTTCAGTTTCGCAACAATGCCTGCCACTTTCTCGTTGATCTGATTCAATTGCTCATCGCCTTTGTAGATAGGAACGATAACAACCTGAATCGGAGCAAGTGTCGGAGGCAATACCAAACCATTATCATCAGAGTGAGTCATGATCAAAGCACCCATCAAGCGAGTAGATACACCCCATGAAGTAGCCCAAACATATTCCAACTGATTTTCTTTGTTCACGAACTGAACGTCGAATGCTTTCGCAAAGTTCTGTCCAAGGAAGTGTGAAGTACCACTCTGAAGTGCTTTACCATCCTGCATCATTGCTTCAATCGTATAAGTATCAAGAGCACCTGCAAAACGCTCGTTAGCCGATTTTACACCGGTAACTACTGGTACAGCCATATGTTTTTCGGCAAATTCAGCATAAACATGTAGCATACGTATTGCTTCCTCTTCAGCTTCCTGACGGGTAGCATGTGCGGTATGTCCTTCCTGCCATAAGAACTCTGCAGTACGAAGGAAAAGACGAGTACGCATTTCCCAACGCATCACATTGGCCCACTGATTTACCAGAATAGGAAGATCGCGGTAAGAATTAATCCAGTTGCGGTAAGTATTCCAGATGATTGTTTCAGAAGTAGGACGAATAATCAGTTCTTCTTCCAGTTTTGCAGTAGGGTCTACCACAACACCTTTACCATCAGGGTCGTTCATCAAACGATGATGTGTTACCACGGCACATTCTTTAGCGAAACCTTCCACGTGTTCGGCTTCACGGCTAAGGAATGATTTTGGAATAAGAAGCGGGAAATAAGCATTAACGTGACCAGTTTCTTTGAACATATCGTCCAACTGACGCTGCATTTTTTCCCATATAGCGTAGCCGTAAGGCTTAATTACCATACATCCGCGAACAGCCGATTGTTCGGCCAAATCAGCTTTTAGCACCAAGTCATTATACCATTGTGAGTAGTTTACACTACGTTTGGTAAGATCTTTAAGTTCTTTTGCCATTATATTTATCTATTGAATTTCTATTTGCTTAAAAATTGACGTGCAAAAATACAAAAAATCGCTTTAACATTGACTTCTTGACTATTCTTTTTTTATCTTTGAATTGACATTAAACTGGATTAAACTGATTTTTATGGAAACGACAACATTTACTCACTCTAAACGCGCAAGGAATGTTATTCTCCTTACATCTGTTATTATTTTGATCTTTGGTATTGCAACTGTAGTCAAACATGACGATATATTAAGAATAGCCATTTTTATTCCTCTGTTTTTGATCATTTATTCTTTCGCATTTACAAAATATATAATTACCGATAAAGGATTGATTATAAAAGGTAGTTTGTATGCAAAAGAGATCATCCCATTTGATAAAATTATGTCTGTAACACCACTTTCAAAGGGTTTTCAGATAGATTATACAAAGCCAAATGGAAAAAGAAAGAATTATATTATCAAAAATGTTGAGAATAGTGCTATCTTGATGGAAATACTTCAAAAGAGCATTATAAATAAATAATCATCTAAAACTAACATCTCATGAACAAAATCTATTTTAAAACTTCGAAATTTACCAGAATCCTGTTTCCTTTTATATTATTATTCTATCTGGTGGCCATTTCTTATTTTCTTTATTCGGGCTCATGGATCACACCTATACTTGTGTTTTTACCCATGCTTGTGTTCTTTTATAGTTTGTGTTATACCAAATATGTCATCCAGAAAAGCATGTTTTATGTAAAAAACGGGTTTGGCGGTCGGAATTATACTATTCCATGGAACACCATAGCCAAAATATCTATCGATAAAAAAGATATCCGCATCGATTTTATAAAAGCCACAGGTAAAAGCGGCTTCATCGTAATTAGGGATGTGGAAAATAAGGA
>CAMTOS010000161.1 GCA_947074195.1 uncultured Bacteroides sp. | reverse complement strand
AAGTAAATAATTGTCATGTAAATGGCATATTGAAAATTACTACTGTACTTGTTTCAGGCAGAAGAAGTCTGGGTGGTATTGTTGGAACACATGCCTATGTAGATCCGGTTTTCAGCGAAATCAATAACTGTTATGTATCAGGTCAGTTAAGTGATACATCTGGTAGCGGTGCAGTTGGTGGTATTGCCGGGGTTGTTTCTGGTGGTAAGATTGACAATTGCTTTAATGTAGCCGAAATCTATTCTGAATCAGCTGAAGATGGTGCTTCAGGTGGTATTGCAGCAACTGCTCATCATGCCTTTGTAAACAACTGCTATAATGCTGGTAGCATATTGGGAACCGGTAAGCAGCCTAATGTTGGTGGTATCGTGGGTAGAGTAAGTAAATCTACTATCTATTCGGGTAATGATGTAACCATTATAGGTTCAGAATTCAACAGTTGTTATTCTGTTGGCATTGTGAAAAATGCTTCAGTATATTATGAAAATAATCTTTATGGCGATGTTTATGATACAGCTATATTCCAGAATTGTTATTATGATCATCAGGCTACAGGCTCCAAAAAACAACCGGGAGCTCTGTCTACTGCAGAATTAATTTCGGCTGATGGCCTTCCAGGTTTCGATTCTGATATCTGGAGTTTCAGTGAAGGTTATTATCCGTCTCTTAAAGGATTGAACGAAAGTCAGGCAGCTTCATTATCTGTTTCACCTATGGTGCTTTCGTCAGGCGATTTTATTGGTAATGTGAAGAAAAGCTTTATCGTAATGCCTGGTAATAACTTTAGCTGGAAGCTATATGAAGGTGGTGCATTCGTTGATGAAACTGCCGGATTGAAAATAGAAGGTAATAATGTAATTGTAAAAAATGAATATTCATCACAACTGCTTTGTGCATACAATGCGGATTTAGCTTGTATAAGAAGCTATTATATTTCAGTAGTTCCTATGATGTTCGAAGGAGAAGGTACTTCAGAATCTCCATTCCTGATTAAAACTAAAGAAGATTTGTTTATTCTGAACGATGCTATCTCTGTTTATAAACAAGAGCATGTAGGCGACTACTTTAAAATGACTAATGACATCGATATGGATGAAGTTGAAGATTTCACAGGAATAGCTTCGAAGACCAGCGCATATGGTTTTGGTGGTACATTCGACGGTAACGGATATAGCATTCATAATCTCAAAATATCTGCTTTAGGCTACGATGATGCAGGTACACCTGTTGCTGCTAATTCTTATATGTGCACCGGTTTCTTTGGTCTGATCACTGAATATGCTGAAGTAAAGAACCTGACCATTGCAGATGATTGTGCGTTCGATACCTGGACCTATGGTGGTGCAGTGGTTGGTGCATCTTTCGGTAAGATTACAAATTGCCGAAACTATGCTCCGGTAACAGGTTATTATTCTTATGTTGGTGGTATCTGTGGTGCGTTGTTTACTGGCGGAAGTATTACTGAGTCATATAATTCAGGAGAAATTACCGGTGGAGCGCAAAATACCGGGGGTATTTCCGGGGTTAGTCAGGGTGTTGTTGCGAATTGTCAGAACGATGGTATTGTAACAGGTAAATATCTTAGTGCTGCTTATAAAGAAGGAAATCAGAACAATGTGGGAGGTATTGTTGGTCTTAACTATGGAGACATTTACAGTTGCTCTAACAATGGTTCAGTAACAGCTTATAGTATTGTTGCAGGTATTGCGGGTTGTAATTCAGCATATTATAATTTAGGCTCTGTTATCGGTAATATTAATACCGGTTTGGTGACCTGCAAAAATGATGTTCTTACACGCGGTGCAATTGTGGGCCAGATGCTGAGCTCGAATATAGTAAAAGATAATCTTTTTGATCGTCAGATTACTATTTATGGTGGCTCAAACAATGCTTCACTCGAAGGAATTATTCCAATGAAAACAGCAGACCTGATTAATGGCGAAGCTATAGAAGGATTTGACAGCAATCTTTGGTCATTCGAAGCAAACAACTATCCTGTATTATTGAATTTCAAAGATGAAGAAATGTCTGCTGCTGCCAGACAAACTTATATTTGTTTTGGTGAGAACGAATACAGAACCAATGTGAAAACTGCTGCAGATTTATCTGTAAACGATGCATTAAGCTGGTCACTTACACAGAATGTAGACTTCAGAATTGAAGACAACCAGTTGCTTGTGACTAAACCAACCGAAATCATTGTTATCAGCGATACTCTTATTGCTGTTAATGGTAATTTTATAAAATCTATTCCGTTAGCATCAATTCCTGATATTCTTAATGGTTCGGGTTCAGAAGATGATCCGTTCCTGGTAGAAACAACTACGGATATGACAACACTTGCCGACTTTATCGCGAGTTCGGGAGTAGATTATAGCGGTAATCACTTTAAACTGGTAAATGACCTGGATTATACCGATACAGACTACAAAGTGATTGCAGCAGGTACATTGAAATTCCAGGGTACATTCAACGGCAACGATAAGAAAATAATGAATATCACATATTCTTCAACAGCTACTTCAGATAAATACATAGGTCTGTTTGGAACGATCGGAGAAAGTGGTACACTTAAGAATCTGACATTTGAATCGAGCACATTCGAAGGTCATAGTTATGTTGGTGGTATGGTTGGTAAGCTTTATGGTAAGGTAGAAAACTGTATCAATCGTGCTGAAATCAGATCGGCCAAAGGATCTTATGTTGGTGGTATCGTTTGTGTAGGCTATGAAGGTTCATCAATCCACAATTGCGAAAACTACGGATTAGTATATGCAAGTACATCAAATGTTGGTGGTATTGCATCAGATATGAAAGAGAATACACTTGTAGAGAATTGTTTCAATAAAGGTGAGATTTCTCCTTCTTCATCTGTTGGTGGTGGTATTACTTATCGTAGTCTCGGAACTATTCAGAATTGCTATAATGAATCGGCTTATGACTGGAAAACAGGATTTGGTGGTATTACTTCTATCGGTCGTTATATTTACGATTGCTATAATACAGCAGATATCACAACAACCGGTTCGGCGGCAGGTATTGCCATCTCTACAAACGGAACCGATTGTGTTGTAGAGAATTGCTATAATACAGGTAATATTTCGGGTTCAGGTTCAGTAGCGGGCGTTATTGCAACAGTTGCTGCCGGTTCTAACATTACTAATTGTTATAATTTAGGTGATATCTATTCTGCTAAAGCCAATGCAGGTGGTGCATTTGCAACAATCAATGGCGCAGCAGCCAATCTTACTTATATCACAGACTGCTATAATGCAGGTAAAGTTACAGGTACAGGCAATAACATCGGTGGTTTTACTTATCGTGTTAATGCCAATGCGTTTGCATATAATTGTGCTAATTATGGTGATGTAGAAGTAACCGGTACTTATATTGGTGGTTTTGCTGCATCAGTAGCCGGAGAAGCTGAAAACTGTTTTAATGCCGGAAATGTAACTGCTACCGGATATGCGGTTGGTGGCTTTAGTGGATTGGCTGCCGGTTCGGTAAATAAATGTTTCAACCTGGGTGATGTTACAGCAGGAGGTGACGGCAATAACGGAACATTCGGTAATGCAGGTGGTATGTGGGGTTACGGTAAACCAAATCTGAACAACTGTTTTAATGTTGGTAAAGTAACAGGTCCCGATAATTTAGGTGGTTTATTAGGTATGTCTTACAGCGGAATGACTGTAACAAACTGTTATACATCCTGTGAAATTGTGACTACATCGACTTCAAACAAGATTGGTAGTATCACTACTCCTAATTCAGATTCTATCGACCCGATTTTCGAAAACAACTTCTATAACAATGAGATCAATGGTATAGAATTCAGCTACGATATTCCTAAATTCGGACAGGGCATTTCTCATGAAGAGCTTACAAACCTTGATTTGGGCAGTGAATACAGTAATCTGTTAGCAACTTATCCTATGCTTACCGATTTTGAAGATCACGAATTGACAAACTTCTATATGGCAACATTGATATTAAGTGCAGGTGATACAATGAATTCAGTTTCTGACAATTTCACTATCGGTACTCCGGATGGAGTAGAGTGGACAGCAAGCAACAATCTGCAGATTAGTGATAATGTTGTTATGCCGGTTGCTACGGGTAGTGCCACTTTAACTAAAACAGTAGATGGTCGTCAGAAAATATATAATTTATATGTAACTAAAACACCTACAGGTATTAATGATGAATTCCAGAATAAAGAATGCATCGAAACAATTTACTTTAACGTGAATGGTGTGAAGATTGCCGAACCAGAAAAACCAGGATTGTATATTCAGGAAAACTTATACGAAGATGGTTCGAAGGAGGTGAAGAAAATCATTATAAAATAACATGTTCTAATCGATAAATATAAGTTGAGGCTATCCGGATATAACAGGATAGCCTCAGTTTTTTTATACAAGAAAAGAGTTATAAAGCCAACTGCACAACACCATGTTCAGTTATCTGCTTTACGACTCTTTCTTAATTAATCTAAGAAGTTAATAGTTCTGTCGCTCGTATCTGTGTGTTCTGTATTTTTTTGAAGAATACAAAACAAAGAAAAGCGTTCATTCTGTTTTAATCAAATGCTTTCGATTAAAACCTGGCTCTCATTCGACCAAACCCCTTATCCATTCGACGAAATACTTTATCCTTTGCTTCCAAATCTATATATTTGTCAAAACGAAATATATCTGATACCCGATGCTGCGAAGAACTTACCTGATCAATCTGCTCGTACAAGCACTTTTGTGGTTTCTTGTACTTGCTACGCCTGTCTTTGCGCAGAGCATCAATGGCGTGTCATGGATGGATATCGTGAGTGGAATGAAATATTATTATCCGGGTATTCTTACATTTCCGGCCATCTTTTATGCCAACTATTTCGTATTTATCCCTAAACTTCTCTTTGCAAAAAAGAATCTCTGGTATTTCATCGCTAACTTTCTTTTCGTCTTTCTGCTACAAAATATCGCTTCCTTTTATCTCTATTCACTCGACTTCGAATTAGGTCAATTCAGTAGAGGCATGCGCTTAGTTATGACGCTTGGAACAGCCGTTATGAATATGCTTCTTATTCTTGCTGCTATCGGATTACGATCTCAGCAAAAGTATATCGAACTTGAAATCAAAGAGAAAGAGAACCAGCGCACGCATGCAGAGCAGGAATTAAACAGACTGAAAGATCAGCTCAACCCGCATTTTCTATTTAATACGCTAAACAATATCTCTTCACTGGTCGCATTGAATCAGGATGAGGCGCAAGATTCCATCACCCGCCTTAGCGATATGTTGAGATATGTACTCTATGACAGTACCGGACAAACTGTTTCGTTAGAGAAAGAAATCGATTTTATGAAGAATTACATCGACCTGATGCGATTGCGTTATACCGATACCCTTTGCATGAATCTTTCGCTTCCATCGGTTAATACCCGAAAGCAGATAGCTCCTTTATTATTCATTTCACTTTTGGAAAATGCCTTTAAATACGGGGCAACAAGTCAGCACGCCTGCCATATAGATATCTCTCTGACCGATAATAAAGAAGAAATTGCTTTCTGTGTAAAAAATACGCTTGCCGAATTACAACAGAATTCAACTAATAAAGG
>CAMTOS010000160.1 GCA_947074195.1 uncultured Bacteroides sp. | reverse complement strand
TTGGCGCCCGCACGCTGCAAGAGTGTCTGCTCATTCAGCTGCGCCGCAAGTTAGAGGCCGACCCGAAGAACGAGCTGCTGAAGCTTGAAGAGAAGATTATCAGCGACTGCTACGAGGAGTTCATCAAAAAGCATTGGGAGAAGATTCAGAAGAAGCTCGACATCAGTGAAGAGCGTCTGCGTGAAGCCATTACCGACATCACCCGACTGAACCCGCGCCCCGGTGCATCTCTGGGCGAATCGATCGGCCGAAATATGCAGCAGATCATTCCCGACTTCATTATCGAAAGCTTTGACGACGGCACCATCACGGTGACACTCAATAGCCGCAATGCTCCCGAACTGCGCATGAGTCGCGAGTTCAGTGAGCTGGCACATACTTATTCGGAAAATCCGCAGACCCTGAACAAGGAGTCGAAAGAGGCGTTCCTTTTCCTGAAGCAGAAGATGGATGCGGCGCAAGGCTTTATCAATGCCGTGAAGCAGCGTCAGAACACCATGATGAGTACCATGGAGGCTATTGTGGATTTCCAGCGTGCCTTCTTTGCCGAAGGTGACGAATCGCGTCTGCGCCCCATGATTCTGAAAGATATCGCCGAACGTACCTCGCTCGATATCTCGACCATATCGCGTGTGAGCAACAGCAAATACGCGCAAACCAACTTTGGCATCTATCCGCTGAAATATTTCTTTAGCGACGGTTATACTACCGAAGATGGCGAAGAGTTATCGGTACGCGAAATCAAGCGCATCCTGAAGGAGTGCATCGATGCCGAAGACCAGAAGAAACCGCTGACTGATGATGAGCTTTCGGATATCCTGAAAGAAAAGGGCTACCCTATTGCGCGCCGCACGGTGGCCAAGTATCGTCAGCAACTGAATATACCCGTGGCAAGACTACGAAAATAACAAGACCATAAACCCCTATTATCTGCAAAGTAACAGCCTATGAGCCAAACAGAGACCAGTCCGATAAGCAACATTAACTCAGAAAAGCTGTTGCGCAGAGCATCACAACTCATCTCGTGGGTGCTGAACCCGTTCATCATCCCCCTGCTGGTGTTCACTATTTTGTTCGTGGTGACCTACCTGCGCATCCTGCCTCAAGCCTATAAACTGATAGTGCTGGGTGTTATCTGCAGCTTTACTATTGTGATTCCCGCTATATCGATTTATATCTTCCGCCGCATACACAAGCTGACCATGAGTGACATCAGTCAGCACCGCGAACGAAGGTTCATTCCTTTTCTGATGACCATTCTGTGCTACTTCTTCTGTCTGCAACTGATGTACAAGATGCAGCTACCGTGGTACATGACCGGTGTGATTCTTGCCGGTCTCTTCATCATGGTGATCTGTATGATAGTGAACTTCTGGTGGAAACTCAGTGAGCACATGGCCGGTATGGGCGGAGTGGTTGGCGGCATTGTGGCCTTCGGAACCCTGTTCGGCTACAATCCGCTGGCATGGCTATCGCTGTTTATTGTGGTTAGTGGCATCCTTGGCACCTGCCGCATGGTGTTGCGTCATCATACCCTTGGCGAGGTGACAGCCAGCTTCTGCGTAGGCTTTGGTTGCTCTCTTTTTGTTCTCGATCCGCTACTCAATATGAAGTTGAGGTTTCTGCTTGAGGCGAGTTTCTGATAAGCTCTTCTACCCCACATCAAATTGTTATCAAACATACTAAAATATATATGCCCATAAGCGGGAGGTTTATTATTTTATATATCTTTGCTGCATAAATATTTACTTTAAAACCTAATTTAAAAACATTGCAATTATGGACTTTCCAACTAACGTTAAGTATAGCACGGATCATGAGTGGATCCGTATTGAAGGCGACATAGCCTATGTAGGCATCACTGACTATGCACAGGAACAATTGGGCGATATTGTATTTGTCGATATCCCTACGGTTGGCGAACACCTGGAAACCGGTGAGGTATTTGGTACAATTGAGGTAGTGAAAACCATTTCAGACCTGATGTTACCTGCCGCAGGCGAGATCCTGGAACAAAACGAAGCGCTGGAAAGTAACCCTGAACTGGTGAACAACGACCCTTACGGTGAAGGCTGGCTCATCAAAATGAAATATGACACCATCGAAGATATCAACAATCTGATGGATGCCGAAGCTTATAAAGCACTGATCAACGGCTAAAGAAATTATAGCGACGGACTTACCCACCCACTGAGGAACGGTAGCTCCGTCGCCACTTTTTATATACCCAAACCTCATAAAGTATTATTCTTAAAATTATGACTCCAGTTGTAAGTATTATCATGGGCAGTACCTCGGATCTTCCGGTTATGCAGAAGGCCGCCGAACTGCTGAACGAAATGCAAATCCCTTTCGAGATTAATGCCCTTTCGGCGCATCGCACACCTAAGGAAGTTGAAGACTTTGCGCATGGCGCTCAGGCTCGCGGACTGAAAGTGATTATTGCTGCTGCCGGTATGGCTGCCGCTTTGCCGGGAGTAATTGCCGCTAACACTACATTGCCTGTTATCGGTGTGCCCATCAAAGGTTCGGTACTCGATGGTGTGGATGCACTTTATTCAATCGTACAGATGCCTCCGGGTATTCCTGTGGCGACTGTAGCCATCAACGGCGCGATGAACGCCGCTATCCTTGCCGTGCAGATGCTGGCTCTTGGCGATGCTGAGATTGCTGCCCGTCTGACGGATTACAAAGAAGGACTGAAACAGAAAATTGTAAAGGCGAACGCCGAGTTGGAAGGCATTAAATATGACTTTAAAACCAACTAAACCATAATCTGATTATCAACGATGGACTTGTTCAACTATCAGCGAAGAGAATCGTCGGAAGTGAATATAGGGGCTGCTCCAATGGGCAGCCCTCATCCTATCCGCATACAGTCGATGACCAATACATCGACCATGGATACCGAGGCGAGTGCCGCGCAGGCAAAGCGTATTGCTGATGCCGGTGGCGAATATGTGCGCCTCACCACACAAGGAGTGCGCGAGGCCGAAAACCTGCGCAACATCAATGGAGCGCTGCGCCGCGAACAGGAGTTTGTGCCGCTGGTGGCCGATGTTCACTTTAATCCGAAAGTGGCCGAAGTGGCTGCACTTTATGCCGAAAAAGTACGCATCAATCCCGGCAATTATGTCGACCCGGTGCGCACGTTCAAGGAACTGATCTATACCGACGAGGAGTATGCACAGGAGGTGGAGAAGATTCGTGAACGCTTCATCCCGTTTCTGGGCATTTGCAAGGAAAACCGCACAGCGATAAGAATTGGTGTAAACCATGGTTCGCTGTCAGACCGCATCATGTCGCGCTTTGGCGATACGCCCGAGGGCATCGTGGAGTCGTGCATGGAGTTTCTGCGCATCTGCGTGGAACAGGGTTTTACCGATGTGGTGGTATCGATCAAGGCATCGAACACAGTGGTGATGGTACGCGCAGTACGCTTGCTGGCACAGGTGATGGAGAAGGAAGGCATGCACTTCCCGCTGCATCTTGGTGTGACCGAAGCGGGCGATGGCGAAGATGGCCGCATCAAATCGGCACTGGGCATCGGGGCACTTCTGGCCGATGGTCTGGGCGACACGATCCGTGTATCGCTAAGCGAGGAACCTGAAGCAGAAATTCCGGTGGCACGCCGCATTGTGGACTATATCGGCGAACGTGCCAACCATCAGTTTATCTATGGCGAAGTGGCGGAGGAGTTCAACTATATCGCTCCCGAAAGAAGAGAGACAAAGGCGGTGCGCAACATTGGCGGCGGACAGGTTCCGGTGGTCATCAGCGAGCGCATGAATGGTAGCCTGGAGTACAATCCCGACTTCAAGCCGGACTACATTTATTGTGGTCGTACGCTGCACGAGCACCGCATTCCCGACACCGATTATATCGTCGATATCGAGAAATGGACCGGCGAACCGGGCACGTTTCCCGTGTTTAAATACGATCAGATCAAACTTATCGATAAGTTTCCTCCGGGGCTGAAGTTCCTCTTTATGCCATTGCAGGCTTTCACCGAGGAAGTGGCCGATTGTCTGCGCCGCAACGAAGATGTGGTGCTGATTTCACAAAGTGGCCATGCCAACCGACTGGGTGAGCAGCGTGCCATGGCGCATCTTATGATGAAGGGCGGACTGACCAACCCGATTGTCTACTTCGAGCTTTACCGCGAAGAAGATGTGGAACTTTTCCAGCTGAAAGCGGCTGTAGATATGGGCGCTTTGCTTTTCGACGGATTGTGCGACGGCATCTTCCTCATCAATATGGCGAAATGCACGCACGTAGTGCAGGATGCTACAGCCTATAACATTTTGCAGGGAGCACGCGCGCGCATCTCCAAGACGGAGTACATCTCTTGTCCCGGTTGCGGCCGTACGCTGTTCAGCTTGCAACCCACCATTGCCCGTGTAAAAGCGGCGACTTCACACCTGAAAGGATTGAAGATCGGCATCATGGGCTGTATCGTAAACGGTCCCGGCGAAATGGCCGATGCCGATTATGGGTATGTGGGTGCAGGTCGTGGCAAAATCAGCCTGTACAAACAGAAGGAGTGTGTGGCTAAAAACATTCCCGAAGAGGAAGCCGTGGAGCGCCTCATCGAGCTGATGAAAGAGCATGGTGATTATCGCGAAGCGGGAGAGTAACGTTCGCTTCGACTTCGATAAAATATAAAAACAGGGAAACTGATCGTTTGGATCGGTTTCCCTGTTTTATTTCTATATGGCAGGAATTGCTTTTCTTTTATTCACACGCTTTCCTTTTTCTGTTATCATGCCATATATCATATTACGTCATTCCGCAGTGCAACAAAAATGGACCATCAAGGATTTATCCGTTGTGTAATTTTCTTCCTTCTTTTTGTATTAAACCGATATATGCCCATTGGCAAGCCAACCAGCAGTAAAATCAATATTAAGGCAGTTCGGATGTAAGAAAAAACTTCGCTTATCTGACTTAAAAAGCCCAAACAAAAGATTGCAGATGCAATCAGGACCGTTGCTGTAACATAGTTTTTCATAAAGATGTGTTTAGTTTTTTACAAAAATAATGCAAAGCACAGATAAACAAGCCATCTGGCCGAATTATTTTATAGGCAACACCGAAAAATTATCTTTCGTAGCCTCCTTGTAAACGGTCACTTCATCGGCATCAGTGTCCGTCATACGCAGTTCGGCAATGGTACCGCCCTGTCCGGTATTATTCATTTCGAACTGTACCAGATATGTGCCTTTCGCCGCATCAAAAGTATTCTGATAATCCCATTCGAACGTATAAATCTGTGTCGGAATCGGATCTTGCTGGTCTGTAGATTGCTGTACAGAGTAGATCAATCCGTAAGTAAGTGATTGTTGTGTGGGACTGATATTAGCCATGCCATACTGTCCGCTATCTTTCAGTTTGTAAAACAAAGTATACACTCCGGCATCCAGCACCTCCTGAGAAATATTATGATCGCCCCGTCTGGCATAGATCACCGAGAATCTGGCAACAGGTTGATATGAACCCAAAACATCAAGATATTTTTCCGATTCGAACTGTGCGATCGGTACAGTTTCCTGAGCCGAAATTGAGGCTACAGAAAGCAAAAGCATCAGAAGAAAGACGATTTTTTTCATAAGGCGCGCGGGGAAAAGGGGTTTACAGAAAGATAACAAAAATAAATAGCGGGTTGTTGAGGAAGTGAGTAAACAAATTAATACATATATACGTTTATTTTTA
>CAMTOS010000159.1 GCA_947074195.1 uncultured Bacteroides sp. | reverse complement strand
TCTATAAAAGTGAAAGGGTCAGTGTCCGGAAAGTATACTTCCTTAATCAATATAAGATGACAATATATGGGGGCAGTCAAAGAACAAAGTGCCTGTTTGTATGCCACAAAGATGACAGAAAGAGTTTTACGGATTTTACCGTACTTCAAGAGGCGAAGTCATACCAAAGGGCGCAACATTGCAAACCACCACTCACCCCACTCTGACCAGCAATGTGAAGTTTCTGAACTTCTACCCCATGACGGATATTGACCTCATTTCTCCACGCCCGTTATTGTTCATTGCCGGCGAAAACGCCATGTCGCGCAGCTTTAGTGAAGATGCTTACAAACTCGCTAAAGAGCCGAAAGAATTGCTGATTATCCCCGGAGCAAACCACATTGATCTTTACGACCGTATTGATCTGATTCCGTTCGATAAATTAGAAACTTTCTTCAAAGAAAACCTGAAATGATTAATTTACTAAAAACAGAATAATATGAAAAGAATCATCGTCGATATCGTAAACTATCTCGATACATTGCCCAATTATCAGGAACTGATGCCACAGGAATTCGCTATCTCAACCAGCTGGATACAGGAAGGTGTACTGGAACATCGCTTTATTAAAGAAAATAAGACAGGTGCAATCCTTATCTTTAAAGATATAGATATGCCCGAAGTCAAAAGAATGATAACTTCACTGCCTATGTATCACAACTTCGACAAAGTGGAATATACGCGGGTAAATGAAGATTTCTCGAACATCTTTCAGTTTTAAAGTTTTCTGAATTTCACATGCAGATCTGACTACGATAAATCATCTCCTAATCGTAGTCAGATCTGTTTTTATACTGCATGGGCGTTATTCCTGTATGCTTCTTAAAGAAACGGCCAAAATGTTGCGGATACTTAAATCCTAACATAGCAGAGATATTACCCATCGAATAATCAGAATCGAGTAAATAGCTTTTAGCCCGTTCAATAATCATGTACTGAATATATTCCTGCGCTGTTTTGCCGGTTTCTTTTTTTATTAAATCACCGAAATAATTGGACGATAAACAGATTTTAGATGCAAAATACTTCACTGTAGGCAAGCCTTTTTGCATTGAAGCTTCGTTCTCAAAGAATTCATTCATATATTTTTCGAATTTCTGAAGAACATCTTTATTCGATTTTTCACGCGTCAAAAACTGGCGTTCATAAAAACGAATGCAATAGTTAAGCAACAATTCAATATTCATTGTAATGAGTTCTTTACTGTGCTTATCAGTTTTGTGCTCCAGCTCCAGTTGAATCTTTTCCAGACAAAGCATGATAACTTTCCGCTCCTCTTCAGACAAATGAAGTGCCTCGGTCGTATCGTAAGAGAAAAAGCGATACTTCTCCATCTTTTTGCTTAGCGAAGTACCTTTTATATAATCAGGATGAAAAAGAATACCATATACCTCAGGACGAACTTCATCAACATCAGTATTTACCTCGCCAATCTGCCCCGGAGCAAAACATACGATAGTTCCTTCCTGATAATCGTAAGTATTACGGCCATACTGAATGGCGCAGGTTTTGTTACATTTTAGATAAAGCGCATAAATACCATAATTCATCTTCATATGGTTTACAATCTTTGTAGCCGCTGTAAGATTCACAACACTCACATTATCGTGAATAGTTTGTAAACCATAAATTTGATTGTATGCATTAATGCTATCTAACTGAATGATTTTTTCCATGTATCAATTCATCAAATATCTGTACTTTCCATACGGTATTTATTAGGTGTCAACCCCACCTGCTGTTTAAATAATCTCGAGAAATGTTGCGGATACTGAAAACCCAGTCCATAGGCAATTTCACTGATTGACAGATTTGTAGAAGCCACCCTTTCTTTGGCCAGTTCAATGAGTTTATTCTGAATATATTCCTGCGCCGATTTACCGGTCTCTTTCTTTATCAAATCGCCAAAATAATTGGGTGTAAGATATACCTTATCAGCAAAATACTTCACCGTAGGCAATCCCTTTTCGAGCTGAATATTTTCAGCAAAATATTCATTTAGATAGCTTTCAAACTTCTGTAGAATATCCACATTCGCCTCTTCGCGTGTGATGAACTGACGCTCATAAAAACGCATGCAATAGTTAAGCAATAGTTCTATGTTCATAGCAATAAGTGTTTTGCTGTGCTTATCGATGCCATGCACAAGTTCCTGCTGAATTTTATCGAGCAGGTCCATTATAATCAAGCGTTCGCGTTCAGATACATGCAACGCCTCATTAGAAGAATAAGAGAAGAAATTGAATTTACTGATGCTCTGTGCCAACGGTGTACCCCTGAAAATATCGGGATGAAAAAGAATACCATAAACTGCCGGACGCACTTCATCTACATCAGAATGAAATTCAACAATCTGTCCCGGAGCAAAACTCACAATGGTTCCTTCCTGATAATCGTACTTCTGACGACCATATTTTATATTACAGGATTCGGTGCATTTCAGGTATAGAGCATATACATCATAATGTATAACCGAGTGATTCACAACGTTGGCAGCTTTCGTCAGATCGATCACTGAAACCAATGGATGAAGTGTCTCTAAACCATAGAGTTTATTATATATATCTACACTATCTAAATGAATGATATTTTCCATCTTTCTTTTGTTTTCACACAAAGTTATTATATTTTTCCACAGATTGTTTCAGGCATGTTTCATTATCCGTAATCCATATAAAAGTATCCGTAACATATATACAAAACTACATCCGAAATGCATATACTTTTGCATTATCACTAATGCGAGATATTTATTCAGAACAAATATCTCCATAAATTGATTAATTAACTATTGAACAAAAGTATGATTACAAAAGAGAAGATATTCTTTAAAAACAAAACCCTGAAAATGGCCGGTGAAATATATTTCCCCGAAAATTTTGATAATACAAAGCAATATGCTGCTATTATAACAGTACATCCGGGCAATGGAGTTAAAGAACAGGTTTCGGGATTATATGCAAATAAACTTGCAGAGAATGGCTACATCACATTAGCCTATGATGCGTCACATCAGGGAGAAAGTGAAGGAGAGCCCCGTTATCTGGAAGATCCAGTGGCAAGAGTTGAAGATATCAGATGTGCAATCGATTATCTGGTAACTTTACCTTTTATAGATGAAAATCGTATCGGTGCCATGGGAATTTGTGCCGGTGCCGGATATGCTATCAATGCCGCACAAACTGAATATCGCATACAGGCTGTGGCAGGCATAAGCACATGGGATGTAGGTGATAGTCAACGAAATGGTTTTGCTCGTTGCTGGAGTGAAGAAGAAAGAAAACAGATGCTCAAGGATGTAGCCGCACAGCGTACACGCGAAGCAAGAGGTGAAGAGCCTTTGTATGTAGGTTATGTTCCAAAAACTGTCAAAGATATTACTGATGATGTACCTACGATTCAGGTAGAAGCCTTTGATTATTACTGCACACCACGTGCATCACATCCAAATTCTCACAACAGATTTTTATTTTCGTGTAACGATCGCTTAGCCGCTTTCAATGCTTTCGATTTAATAGAAACCATTTCTCCCCGCCCTATTTTGCTGATTGTTGGAAGCGAAGCTGATACAATTTATTTTAGTGAAAGCGCATACAACAAAGCAAAAGAGCCCAAAGAGATGTTTACTATAAATGGTGCATCTCACGTTGATCTTTATGACAAAGAGCATTTTGTTAATGAAGTCGCAGCAAAACTTACTCAATTCTTTGATATTAATATTTAATTATAAATACTTCAATTATGAATAACTTTATTTTTCAGAACCCAACTAAGCTGGTATTTGGTAAAGGCCAGATTGCACAGTTAGCCAAACTTATCCCTGCTGATAAGAAGATTATGATGACATACGGCGGTGGTTCCATCCATAAAAACGGTGTTTATGCACAGGTAAAAGAAGCCTTGAAAAACCATAATGTGGCTGAGTTCGGAGGTATCGAGCCTAATCCGGAATACGAAACACTGATGCGTTGTGTGGCTGAGTGTCGCGAAAAAGAGATTGACTTTCTGCTGGCAGTTGGTGGTGGTTCGGTAATCGATGGTACTAAGTTTGTGGCAGCAGCCCTGAAATGGGAAGGTGAACCATGGGATTTCCTGATGAAACCACTGAAAGTTGATCAGGCTGTGCCATTGGCAGCTGTATTGACCATTGCGGCAACCGGTTCGGAAATGAACAAAGGTTCGGTAGTAAGTCGCAGGGAACTAAAAGAGAAACGTTTCTTCTTTAGCGATGCTTGTTTCCCTAAATTCTCTATCCTTGACCCTACAGTGCTCTATTCATTGCCTAAAAAACAATTGGCAAATGGAGTTATCGATTCGTTTATTCATGTATTGGAACAATATGTGACCTTCGACAATAAAGCTTACATTCAGGATTACTGGTCAGAAGGTATTCTTAAAACTTTGGTCAAAGTAGGTCCTGAACTGATGGAAAATCAGGAAGATTATGACAACTGCTCTAACTTTATGTATGCAGCAACCATGGCTCTAAATGGCTTTATCGTGATGGGTGTAGCCGAAGACTGGGCAACTCATATGATTGGTCAGGAACTGACAGCTCTGCACGGACTGGATCACGGTGTAACACTGGCTATTGTCTATCCGGGTGTGGTGAAAGTGATGCGCGAAGAGAAGGCAGAAAAACTATTGCAATATGGAGAACGTGTGTTTGGTATTACCGAAGGCACAGCAGATGAACGTATCGATAAAACAATTGCAGCTACCGAAGATTTCTTTAAATCGCTGGGAGTAAAAATCAAACTAAGCGACTACAACATTGGCGATGAAACCATCGAAGAAGTAGCACGCAGATTTGGCGAAAGAGGTTATAACCTTGGCGAAAAAGGCAACATCACTCCTGCGGTGATCAAGCAGATTTTAAACGAAGTAAAATAATCTGTAAGCATTAACCTGAACATGGAATTAGAAAGATTTTTGGAGATGATGAACAAAGGTGAACGTGTTGATGGATTTTCTGAAGAGTTGGCTTATATGAGCCAGCTCAGTCAGGAAGCCATGCGCATCACTTGTGAGTTAAACTATACCTACCATACTCCTGAAGAGGTGCGTGCCTTATTTTCAAAACTTATCGGTCAGGAAGTCGATGAAAACTTCGGTCTGTTTCCACCCTTCTATACTGACTGTGGCAAGAACATCCATCTGGGCAAAGGCGTATTCATCAATTCAGGCTGTCAGTTTCAGGACCAGGGCGGTATCACTATTGGCGACGGTACACTTGTTGGTCCTAAAACCGTGATTGCTACACTGAACCATGGCTTTAAAGCTTCTGAGCGCCATGCACTCGATCCCAAACCCGTAGTGATTGGCAAGAAAGTGTGGATTGGAGCTAACTGCACCATCCTTCCCGGTGTAACTATAGGCGATAATGCCATAATCGCAGCCGGTGCGGTTGTTACTAAAGATGTGGAAGAAAATACGATAGTGGGTGGTGTACCTGCAAAGAAAATCGGGATGATTCCTGAAGGGTGAAAAATCTAACTGCATTTCACAATATTTTGACAAGCGCTCGCTGATTTATCAGTGAGCGCTTGCTGTTTTGCTGAGAATAGCTTCCCGGCAAGCTGATTATAGCTTCCTGATTTTAGGAATTCCTATACTTTGTATATTGCTGATAATGTGCCTGTTACAAAATCCATTTTTACCCGATTTATCTTATGGTTTAAGTAACTTTATTCAAAGTATTAAGTAAAGTTAGGGAAAGTATTAAGAAAATGTAGCGAAAGGTTTG
>CAMTOS010000158.1 GCA_947074195.1 uncultured Bacteroides sp. | reverse complement strand
TTCTTCATTAAAGTTTTCAAGTCACTACTTACAACTGCCAGATTGCTCATTGTTTTTTCTGCTGATTTTAATGTAGCAGGAATATTCTCATCGCTCAGAATGGCATTTAATGCAACAAGAGCCGAATCGATTTTAGGAATAAGTGTTGCAACCTGAGGTAGCATTTTTGATGCTGCTTCAAATATTCCTCCATTCAGGTATCCTTGCAATGTGTCACCTACCTGCAATTCACCATATGGATTATTGGTCAGAAGAAGTTTCATCTGTACTTCTCCCATCAATTGTGGAATTAACTCTGCAGTTGTACCGGTAGGAATTCTCATTTCTGTATTAACTTCTATTTCCACTACCACATTGCCAGGTGCAGTGTAGTCATAAATAATCTCTCTTACAAGACCAACTTTTACACCATTGGCGTATACAGGAGCCGATTTGGCAAGTCCATCAATATTTTCAAACTTCACGAAAAAATAACTTGAAGGTCTGAATAGACTGATTCCTTTCAGATAATTGATACCAAAAACCAGTATAAACAGTGAGATTACTCCGGCTATACCAATCTTAACTTCTTTTGTAATGAGTTTCATTCGTTCTCTTATTTATTTCTTTTTCTTTTTAAATGCCTCAATTGCTTGATTGACATTTACTTTTTTATCTCCTTGAAATGCAATAATAAATGCGTCACCGAATTTAGATGCAATTTCTTTCCTGGTGCGTAATGTCCGGTTATAATCCTGAGATGCACCACAAGTATATTTATAAACTCCGCCTTCTTTATAATATTCGAAGTTTGTTATTCCTTTTAGCCGTTTATCGCCTTTCTTTAATATAGCCGATGACGTAAGAAACTGTACTTTAAACACAGTAGGTTGTCCGGCACTGACATTAGCTGAAGCTGTCTGACCAGATTTACCCGATGATGTAGCTTGACTCTTTTGTGCAGAAGTACCCGCTTTCGTTCCACTTGCTGAGGAAGCCTGAGCCGTTGTTCTACGTTTTAGTGAATGATCCTTTTTATAAGTCAGAAAAGCCTGATATAAGCCATTTGCCATTGTCGATGATCCAGCTTCAGAACTTAAATATTTCTCTTCAGTAGGGTTAGAAATAAAGCCCAATTCAACCAGGACGCTTGGCATAACGCTATTCTTCAATACCAGAAACTCTGCCTGATGAACTCCGCGGTCATTTCTTTTACATCGGTTTTTAAACTCTTTCTGGATTGTCGATGCAAAACTTACACTATTTTCCATAAACTGATCCTGCATATATTCAAATATAATATAGGACTCAGATGAGTTAGGATCAAAACCGGCATATGTTGTCTTATAATCATTTTCCAGCATGATAACACCATTCTCACGTTTGGCCACCGCCAGATTTTCAGCAGTTCTCGATAAACCTAATGTATAAGTAGATGCTCCTCTTGCTGTATTGTTATTTTTAACCGAATTCGTATGTATAGAAATAAATAAATCGGCTTTTGCATTATTTGCAATCTGGGCCCGGCGGTCGAGTGGTATAAATACATCGGTTTTACGGGTATAAATTACTTTCACATCTTTGCAATTCTTAGTAATTAAATCACCAAGCTTTAATGCAACTTTCAGATTTATATTTTTCTCTCTGGCTGTTTTTCCTACAGCACCCGGATCTTTACCGCCATGGCCGGGATCAATAACTACAACAAATTCTTTCGCACAGAGGCCATCTGTACAAAAGATGAGGCAGCCCAAAAAGGCAAAAACGAATAATAGTTTTCTATAAATCGATTTACTTTTCATTTACTGTGTTTATTGAGACAAAAATAGTTTAAAAATATACACGTTTAATCATTTAAGCCGAAGAAATGCAATTTTTTCTTATTTTGATATGTCAAATCTCTTAATTTCATCCTTACTTTGCACCTTTATTTAATCAAAACTATAGCGAATGTTGACATTTATACGAAACTGGATGATGCCTATTGCCATGTTGGTAGGTTGTGCTACTTATCCATGGTTAAGCTTATTGGCTCCTTATACTCCATTTCTGATTTTTGCCATGTTATTGCTAACATTTTGTAAGATTTCGCCCCGTGATTTAAAACTCAGGATTTGGCATCTCTGGCTTCTTCTTATTCAGTTGTTAGGTGCTATAGGTTTATATTTAATTCTTGCTCCGTTGCATCCTATTGTTGCCCAGGGTGCAATGATTTGTCTGATATGTCCAACTGCTACGGCCGCTGCCGTTATTACTTCAAAACTTGGTGGTAATATGGCAAGTGTTACTACTTACACTTTACTGGCCAATATTGCCACGGCTATAGCTGTACCCATACTTTTCCCAATAGTCGAACCTCATGCCGATATCTCCTTTTACGATGCTTTTATCGTTATATTCAGTAAAGTATTTCCTCTGTTGATTTGTCCTTTTATTCTCGCATCCCTGATGCGTGTTTTCACTCCGCGAATTCATGGATGGTTCCTCTCGCATAGTGGATTGGCTTTTTATCTTTGGGTCATTTCATTATCTATAGTTACTGCACAGGTGTTTAGCTCTTTTATAAATGAGATATCTGATGTTTTTACCTCTTTATTAATCGGTTTTACAGCGCTTATCGCCTGTCTACTCCAATTCTATCTTGGCAAAACAATAGGTGGTCATTATGATGAACGTATCAGCGGTGGGCAGTCTTTAGGGCAGAAAAATACGATTCTGGCCATTTGGATGGCACATACCTATCTTAATCCATTATCGGCAGTTGCCCCGGGAACCTACGTTTTATGGCAAAACATAGTCAATAGCTGGCAACTCTGGAAGAAGCAAAGCAAAGATAATCTGAAGAAGCAATAATAACTTATATATTTTTGGAAATAACGAAAGACCATCTCCTGTATATTAGTCTGACAGGAAATGGTCTGCATTTTAATCAATTTCAAAATATCTTATTAATAAAGGCATTTCTCCAGATTAATGGATATTGTTATTTACTATATAAGTATAACAATTTATTATCATCATATTCTAAAATCGCTTCAACTTCAATATTGATAATTGAAATTTTCGATCCAAGTTTTGTTGGATACTCCCAGATATTATAATTCTGAGCTGCAACCATAACATCATTTACTGCATTCGAAATATTTGCAAGCGTTGACAAATATGGTTCAACGAATTGAATCACTTTTACAATATTTGCAAGTGTTTCTTTATCTATTCCCATTTGTTCAAATGCACTTTCCAATAGAGTTACTTGTGTTTGGGCTGCAAGAATTTGTGCATTCAAACCATCTGTAAATAAATTGGCTATCGTACCATAAATCGCTTTATCGATTTCATCCAGACGCGCATCTATTTCATTTAGTCTGTTGCTATAAGATCCTGCTGCAGTATTATAGTAGATACGCATTTCTGTTACTTTATCTTCTATTTCGTCAATTTTTGAGTTACATGCAGTTATTTTTGCAGCATTAGTTGCATTGGGTGTACCATAGATAGAATAATATTTATTCACAAAGTAATTACCACCAGTTACTTCATATAAAATGTTTTTTACCGGTTCTGCAAGTAAGCAAGCCCATGTGCTTGATGGTTTATCCATGCTATCATATTCAGCAATAAGTGCATTTAGCTCTGCAACTAATGCAAGATATTCATCACTTACTTTAATACCTGATAAAGAAGAATCAATCTCTTCCTTTTCAGTAGTAAGCAATTCTCTTTCTGCTTCTAATGATTCTTTTTGTGCTGTAAGATTAATTAGTTCATTAGCCGAATCTTCATAGCTGGTTAAGAAATCAATAAACATGTATAATGTCATTGTTTTCTCTCCTGAGATATAAGCTGGAATATCCAATAACGAAAATTTATCTCCTGGTTCTCCGATTAATTTTGCAATGCTGGAAAAATCAAAATTATCACTTGCAGGGAAAACAGTAGCTAAAGGTAGACTTGGTCCATCAGGAATCTGAATTGTCGGAAGTTGATCTCCAAAATATTCAACTGCATCTTTTAACTTTGTGACTTCATTTTTCAATGCTGTGTAAAGTTGTGCAGGAAGAATAGTTTCATATTTAGCTACCATTTCTTCTATCGCTTCAACCTTTTCATTTAGCTCTTGCTTCAGATCATTCGCAGGTTTATTAATGATATCCTGAATATCTCCAATTGTCGGATAATTAAGATATAAATCTTCCTTTAGTTTTGCTGTCCCGGTATTCCCATTTTCACCTAAGAATGTAAATTTTACATTGCGGAAATCCTTCCAGTATAAACCATTATTCTGATCGTTAAAATTGAATGCAGCATATGCTCCTGCATAATTCATTCTGAAAGAAAGATCAAGGAAACCTGGCAATGCAAAACTTGGTAAAACCATATCAATAATATCACTCACGCCAACTCCAAATCCATGCCAGTCAGATACTCCCTTGCATGAAATCGAAGAGGTCCAGTAGCTTTTAGTTTTGCTATTTTTTGTAATATCTACTTTTGAATCACCTAAAGCATAAATAGTACCATTTACTGAACCTTTAATTGAAGAGTATGCATCCTGGATTGTTAAATTTCCATTGACAATTGCTTCTTCCTGCAAAATGAAATTCTGAGCCAGAATATTAACATCATTATTTATAATCATGTTCTGTTCAATATTTACAGTTGCTTTCGGAAGATTAATATTAATCTTTTCAATCTCAGTTTCCGGATCATTGGTTAACAATTCATTTCTAATTATTATTTTACCATCGAATGCTTCATTTTCTAATTTTAAGGCAGGTGAATCGGTCGTAAGATTTAAATCTATAATGATTTGATTAACATTTCCTGGCATATTTGTCGGCATATCAATTGCCACATCATTAGGGAAGTCATCTTTAAAGATCAAAAGAATTATACCATCCTCTTTCGAGATCCTTGAAGATTCAATGGTGTAAATACCTGTGTTCTGTGAATAATAAGGATCTTCTTTTGTAATATAGAACATTGCTGTATTTCCAGCGGGGCGTTCAATATTAAATTCCGGAGTTTCCCATTCTGCATCAACTATAACTTCTATTTTACCTTGCTTGGTAATTAAAGATCCAGAAACATTGGTTTTATAATTCCTTTTCAATGGTAAATTATAAAGCGCTTCATCTGTATCAGTAATTATGTCATCTGTACTACTTTTGAAAATGATTTTAGGATTGATTATTGATCCATTTTCAGATGCAAAAATATAGTCACAAGTCATAAACTGTTCATTTACATTATGATCTGCAATATTCAACGTATGATTATATTCAAAATCATTTGATCCATCAGTTACTCCCGTGTTAACATTGAAATTAGCAGGAGCTTTGAAAGTCATATTAATTGTTGTTGGTTTAATAGCAGGATTGCTTCCACCATCAGAATTTGTATATGTCCAGTCTAATGTTTTAATATTTAATTGTGCAAATGGTCTTTTGCAAATTAAACTACCAAAATCCTTCGAGGATTCTGTTATCATCACATCTTTCATTGTACCGTAAAATGCATCTCTTGTATGATCATTGTTATAATAAATATCATCATTCTTCAGAGATATATTTTTAAGACCATTCCCGGTTTCATAATGATAATCATTTTCACCGTCTGTGACATAATCAACCCATGCCAGGAAATCAAAAGATTGATTAGTTATTAGTCTAAAATCAAATACACCATTATCAATCTGTACTTGTTTCAAATATAAAGCGTCATCTTTATAGATTTCAAGAATATATCTCATGGGTGGAGCTACTCCAGAACGGGTAAATACCGTTTCCTCTGGATTGAGTGTAATTCTGAATGTATTTTCTTTCAA
>CAMTOS010000157.1 GCA_947074195.1 uncultured Bacteroides sp. | reverse complement strand
ACCCCTAAAACCAAACGAGATGAATATACAACTTGTTTTCAAAGCATTTAGACTTACCCTAATCGCCGCCATTGCCGCGGTTATGGTTAGCAGTTGTGACCTGATGCACGACAGCCGCAAGGATTGTCCGGAGGGTTTGTTCATCAACTTTGTATACGATTATAATATTCACCGTGCCGATCTGTTTAAGGATCACGTGGGCGAAGTGACGGCTTACATCTTCGACAAGGATGGCTATCTGGTGACTTCGCAAACCGAAAGTAACTCGGCAGGCAACGCTCCGCTATCGGCCTATGGATACCAGATGCATGTTGACGGACTGGAGCCGGGCGACTATCAGGTTCTGGCACTTGCGCATCAGCGAAGCAGTCAGGAGATTGCTCTGACGCCGGGCGCTAAATATATCCGTACCGATATTCAGAAAGGCGATTCGCTTTCGAAACTATACACCTCGCTGCAACGTGGCGAATGGATGCAAACCAGCTATGAAGGATTGAAAGATCAGGTGAGCGGATATCGCATCAATCACCAGTCGGCACCGATGGATACACTGTGGCACGGCCTTAATACGCAACTCGTGTCGGTGCTGTTCGAACAGCCCACCTACACTTCGGTCAACCTGATGCGCAACACCAACAGTCTGCACGTATCGCTTCGCCAGGTGGTAGACGAGCAGGCGCTTGAAGCCGATATTGCCGATTACGACATCTACATTACCGACCGCAACGATTCACTGGATTATACCAACAAGGTTGTGAGCACTGACCGCATTGTTTACACGCCATACATCACCTGGAATACCGAAGATATGACGCGCAGCGAAGGTACCGGTGCCCCCAGAACAGGACATGCACAGATCGACTTCAACCGACTGATGCACCGTGGAATGAGCGATAATCCGGCCATGCTTTATATCTACAACAATCAGACAAATGTACTGGTAACCAAAGTTCACCTCAGTGATTTGCTTCAGCAGGGGCGTGCGGCGTTCGACTATTATCAGTACACAGCGCAACAATATCTGGATAGAGAATACAGCTACAATCTGGCCTTTTACCTCATTGGCGACCGCTGGGAATACATCAATCTTAGCGTATCGATTCTGCCCTGGGTGAAACGAATTCAGAATGTCGATTTATAACCAAAATAAACCAAACCGTCGAATAGACCGGAAATGAAATTCCATCTGCTTAACATATACCCCCTTATGCTTCTGATTGGCCTGATGTGCTGTCTGAGCTGTTCTGACTCTCACTCCGATGAAATGGGCGAGAGCGTAAGAACTGCATCGGTCTATATCAGTCTGCAGATAGATACCACCGGCGATGAAACCCGTGCGGCTGGTCCAAGCGGAGGTGAAACTGGAGATGGAACGGAAGACGGCATTAACAACGAGAACAAGATAGAACGCCTGGTGCTGTTCTTCTTTCGTGCCGATCTGGCCGCATCGATCAATGACCGCAGCAATGCAGAGAACGTTCCCGTCATCAGGGAGTTTTGCGAGAATCTTTCCATTATCAATCAGTCGGGAGCTACCCAATGGAAAACGCAACCCATAGAGCTAAAGAATCTGGAAGCAGGATATGAATACTATATGGCAGCCGTGGCAAATGCCTATCATTTTCAGTTCGATGATATCCGCACTCTGAAAGATTTGCAAGACTATGAGTTTACCGATAAGCATTGGGAGGCGGATGAAGATATTGCAAAATTCAGTCGCTTTGTGATGTCATCGCGCTACCGTACTGCAGACGATATGAACGCCGGCAAAGTATGGGTTGGTTTCGGAAACGACTACAACAATCCGGCCACTGCCACGGTCTATATGCAACGTCTGGCCGCCCGTATCGATATTATCCCTATCAGCAACAATAATGCAACGTGGAACGATAGCGGCTACTACCAATATACTCCCACTGAAACCAGTGACCGCGTACGTCTGGAGGGCATCCAGCTCATCAACAAGTTTAATCTGGGCAGTTATCTGCTGAAACATATTGCCCCGGCTACCGGAACTGGTGAAATCAATTACGGGGCTGTCAGCCTTATCGATCAGGAAGAAGCTGCAAATCGTGTGCAAACCAACTATGTAGTCGATCTGCGTACAGCACTGAAAACCGGCATTAAGTATCCGGAGTGGTATGATAACTACTACATCAATACATTCGACTGGAAACCGATGGTTAAATGTACCAACAATGCATCTTATATTCTCGATTATACGATGGAGAACACCTTGTCGAAACAGTATCATGATGAGAAGCATTATGTCACGGCACTTCATCTGCGATGTGTGTATGTACCCCAGGGATTTACTCCCGGAAAGACGTTCTATCAGTATAAAGATAGGCTTTACCCCGATCTGGCTTCGCTGGTTGTGGCAGTAAAGGCCGATAATCCAACGGAGAACATCACCGAGGCAAATGTAACTGAAAGAGGCGAGGTTTCAATTTACGAAGATGGCATCTGCTACTACATTTATTACATCCGCCACTCCGACTATAACAACGATGAAGATGGCATTATGAAATACGGCATTGTGCGCAACAACATCTATCGCGTTACCATCAATTCCTTTAGCGGACTGGGTAGCAATGATAAATTTACTCCGGTACCCATCACCAAGAACGTGGAATTCAGCATCTATGTGGTGCCATGGAACGTGATTCAGAACCCGGAAATCATTTTATAATACACGCTTAAGATATACGACAAAAGATGAAGAGTATGCTTCAAAAGATTACCCCCTTTCTGTTTGCTGCAATGCTTTTATTGCTGGCAGGATGCGAAAATACCGATGAACCGGGCCGTACTTCCGAACCGCAGTTGCTCGATATGAACGCCATCAACTTCAACATCAATACCCGCGCTACCGGTAACTATCCCGATTGCGAACTGATTCAGGACTGGAGTCTGGTTATTGCAGATGATAAAGGGAAGATTGAAGCAGTGCTACACCGCAGCGATTTCACGACAACCGTAAGTGCTCCGTTCGAAGCAGAAACCGTCACAACACAAGAAAGCTCCGTATCCGATTATTTCGATAAGGATAAAGAGGGCTATAACATTTATGAAGGACCGAAGTACATCTACGCTTTTGCCAATATGGATGTACCCGCCGAGATGGCTACCAAAGACAGCTATATCAGTCATGCCGCTGCCATGGCGCTGACTTTGTCATCTGGCGGTAATATAAATGCAAGTACCATTGCCACTTCGGGCCGTATTCCCATGACCAACGTCATCGAAGTGGTGCTCGATAATTCACCTAATCAGCATATCAATATTCCCCTGATCCGCACCTTTGCGAAGGTGGAATTCACCTTTGCCACCCTCACCGAAACACCGGTAACCGTGCATCAGCTCACCATGAACAATGTAACGCTCGATGGCAAAAGCAACATCTATATGTTTCCTCACACCGATAGTTACGGCTTCCCACTTTTCCCCGCAGGCAAGGAAGAAGGCCATCCGGTTTACGATTTGTCACCATACAGACTGACCGTGACGACTACTCAGAAGCAGACCCATGCCATCTATGTCAACGAATCGGACATTCCCTATTCAGAGACCATCGGCTTTACACTGCTCACCCAGCGTGCCGATAAAGAGACTACGGAAGTCCGCTATGCGCTCAGCGTGGCCGAAGGATTAAAGCGAAACGATTTCCTGAAAATCCCCGTCACCCTTTCCGACTTCGAGTTCAATCCGCGTATCGATTTCTATCCACCCATCGGCGGCTACGGTCAGGCCGAAGTGACCAGCGATCCCGGCGAAGTCTTCTTCGTAAAGGTCACCAGCGGAGGACAAATCATACTTCGTCCGCAGTTATACGATGCATCGACCAGCACAGTGATTGACGATAACGATGCTCTGTTAAGTATCGAAATCACCGGCGCCGGAAGCACTACGGATGCTCAGGTAGGCAGCCTCTTTTCGGAGCCGCTCTACTACAACACCCTCGATGGCTGGTGGACGGCTACCCTGAACGGCACCCCGGGCCGCGCCCTCTTCACTCTGACATATGTGGTGACCAAATACGGCGGAACCATTACTCTTCAACGTAAAATCTATGTAATTGTAGAATAATCATGATGACAAGAATCGCAACACAACATATCAAAAGAAGTTTCCTGACACTGATGCTGATAGCAGGCATTAGTGTTTTTGGGTTTGGGCAGACGTTTCAATTGCAGTCTGAAGCAAATATAAAAGCTGCTCCCGGACAACCGAAATATGTAACTAATGAAAATGGCACGGCAACGTTACAAGCTACTCATGAACTTAGAAGAACTGTTTATGTACAACCTACAGGAAATACCACACGCAGTTTACGAACACAAACTTACCAAATAAAAGCGTATCAAAGATGGTTTCGTTATGATGATTATGCCGATTTGCCAACTGGAATAAAATTTAGTAATGGGACGCTGTTTAGCGATGTAAGAGATGGCAGATATTATGATAATACAGATAACGCACCTACTGTAAACAGTGGGGTTATTGATATGAGCATCGCGTGTGATATTTCAAGAAATTCTAGAAATGGAGGATTAGAACCTGTACTCAGTTATAGATTGATTTATGATATTCGTTCAGCAAAAGAAATTGCAGATAAACTGATGGCGACTGACTTGGGTAATCCATTGGAATATTATGAAATGATTGCTCCAACGGATGCACAGCTTCTTATTAATCCTAAATATCCATATTTCGATAAGGGAAATTTTCAATCTAACTACTATGTTGGATCATCATCTTATTCACTTACGACTAATGGCACATCTGGTGAGACAGGTTTTTATTGGCATCATCTTGAATCAGGTAAAGTGTATAGCACAGATGGAGGAAATGCTCCTTCGTCAAATGGTGCTATAAATAATGGAAGTATATATAATGGAAGTATTCTTGCTGTTGCCCCTGTATCTGAAATAGGAACTGTACATAATTGGTATTTAAGAAATGCATCAGGAAAATGTATTGCTCACTTTAAAATTACCTATGAAGATAAGGACACAACAGTTGGACCGACAGTTGATGGATTACCAGATAGAGATGAAGAAACATTAAGTAGTTTATATAAATTGCTTATTACGCGTAATTTTGATTATGAAATAAGTACTCCACAAAATGATTCAAACAATGCACATATAAATTATAAAAGATTTACAGGATATCCATTAGCATGGGATGAATGCTCGTATGGCTTTACTACAGTAACAGGACCAACATGGAGTGAGTATTCTTTTATCACTACGCCATCAAGTAGTATGGGATGGTGTTATAATAGAGTTTATGATCGTCTGTATAATAGAAGTAGAGGATCCATGATGGGTATGATGTTTTATGTAGATGCATCTGAAATTCAAGGAACTGTTTCTAATCTTGATATTAGTGAAGCTAACTGTGCCGGTACGCAATTATATATTTCTTCCTGGATAATGAATGCAAATAACAAAGGAAATTTAGGACCAAATCTTAATTTCGAGATTGTTGGCATCCGGGCTAATGGCGAAGAGGAAATAATGAAATGCTTTACTACTGGTACAATGGGTGTAGGTAATAATACAATTGACAATGGTAGTGAATGGCATCAAATCTTTTTCAATGCTACTGTTCCGCGAGGACGAAACTATACAAATATGAGATTTCGTATTGTCAATAATCAGCTGAATTCTTCAGGTAATGACTATTATATTGATGATATTCAGGTCTACATGATGAAACCTGCCGTAGAAGCAAAACTCACGGCACCGATGTGCGGTAACAGCGCTGTGGTCACTATGGAAATCGATTACGATAAGATGATTGATATTGTGGCCCTCAGCGAGAACACCAGTAATCTGA
>CAMTOS010000156.1 GCA_947074195.1 uncultured Bacteroides sp. | reverse complement strand
CACAAATAGCAATGGTCATGAATCTCGATAAATGCATCGGGTGTCATACCTGTTCCGTCACCTGTAAGAATGTATGGACCAGTCGTGAAGGAGTGGAATATGCATGGTTCAACAATGTAGAAACTAAACCGGGACCGGGATATCCTATTGACTGGGAAGATCAGAAACAATATAAAGGCGGATGGAAAGTTGTGGGGAAAAACAGGGTAGGACTGGTGCAGGGTTCGCGCATCTCTATTCTGACCGATATCTTTGCCAATCCGTATATTCCGGCTATAGACCGATATTATGAACCATTTACGTTCAACTTCTCAATACTGAAAAATGGAGAACGTTACAAGACGGTGCCTTCTGCACGACCCTATTCGCTGATTACCGGTGAGCTGATTGATAAAATAAAATATGGGCCTAACTGGGAAGATGATTTGGGCGGAACCTTCAAAAAACGTAAATCTGATCCTAATCTTCAGGATATGGATCAGAAAGGAATGGAAGCTTTCGAGAAATCATTTATCTGTTATCTGCCACGTATCTGCGAACACTGTCTGCATCCAGCGTGTCTGGCCTCATGTCCGTCCGGCGCTATCTATAAGCGCGAGAAAGATGGTATCGTACTTATCGATCAGGATAAATGCCGTGGCTGGCGTGAATGTGTCAGTGGTTGTCCGTTTAAGAAAACCTACTTTAACTGGCGCAGACAACGTTCAGAGAAATGCATTTTCTGCTATCCGTTGATAGAGAGTGGAATGCCTACAACCTGTTCAACTTCATGTGTAGGCAGGATACGCTACATCGGTGTGATGCTTTATGATGAAGAAATGATTCTGAAGAATATCGCTATTGATGATCCCAAAAAACTATATGAAGCGCAGAAAGATATTTTTCTTGATCCCAACGATCCACTGATCTATGATGAAGCACTTCAGCAGGGCATTACATTTGAATATCTGGAAGCCGCCCGAAAATCGCCGGTTTATAAGATGGTGAAAGAATGGAACATCGCTTTCCCGTTGCATCCTGAATTCAGGACTTTCCCTATGGTATGGTATGTACCTCCTATGTCGCCCATTCTTCAGGAGATGAATAAAGAACTGAAAGATGAATATATAGCCGATGTGGCCGATATGCGTATTCCGGTGAAATATATTGCCAATATGCTGACTGCCGGTGATGCTGCTCCGATTATTACTGCTCTGGAAAAACTCATCGCGTTGCGTCGTCGTAAGCGAATGCAGTTTGTTGATGGTATCGATAATCCGGAAGTTCCGGCCAATCTGGATCTCACTGCCGAGCAATATGATGAGATGTATCATCTGCTGGCTATTGCCAACCATGAAGATCGTTTCGTTATTCCGACAACTTCGCATAAAAACGATAACGACTTGTTTGCTATGCGTGCCGAGGGTGGTTTCGAGTATCCTGAAAACATCGAAGGCGAGTGGAATGTCTTTGGCGGTTTATAATTTATCCTAATCTATCAGATGAAAACTTTATGCAAAGAACCTATAAAATATTATCGTTGTTATTAGATTACCCCGATCAGGAAATCTATGAGAGTCTGCCATTGATAGATGAAATGGCAACGGAAGATGCTTTCCTGAACGAAGATGAACTGAACGATTTACATTTGTTTATCACTGCTTGCAGTAAACTTTCGCTTGAGGAATGGCAAATGTATTATGTCAACATCTTTGATATGTCGAAGAAAATCAATCTCTATATCTTCGACCATATTTATGGAGATTCGCGCGAAAGAGGGCAGGCCATGGTCGATTTGAAAGAGATGTACGAAAGTCGCGGATACGAACTTACTTCGAATGAGCTCCCCGATTATATTCCAGTTTTCCTTGAATATCTTTCGTTTTTAAAAGATGAGGAGAAAACCATTCATTTATTGAATGAAATAAAGGCAATTATAGAGAAGTTGCATAAACTTACCAATGAAGAAGATGTATTCTATAAATACCTTTTCAATATCCTTCTTGCATTGGTAAATAAAGAAGTTCCGGTCAATATCAATTAAATAGTATAGTGTATGGATTATGTCAATAGTTTATTCTTCGGATATCTGCCCTATATAGCTGTAACCGCTTTCTTTATAGGGGTCATTTATCATTGCATTGTATCGGATAAGACCATACATGCTACTTCGACCATATTTCTTCAGAAAGATTTCTTTATGAGGTTTGGTAGTCCGATGTTTCATTTTGGGATCATCCTGGTGTTTTTTGGCCACATATTTGGCCTGTTCACTCCGCCATTTATGGTTGAATGGATCATGCCCCTTGAACTTAAGCGAATGCTGGCTATTATTATCGGATTAAGTGCTGGTTTCATTGCTTTGCTCGGGCTACTTATGCTCTGTTTCCGACGCTTTGTATCGGTACGTGTACGCCGCACAAGTTCGTTTCAGGACTGGTTTATCGTCTTTTTAATTATCGTACAAATATGTCTCGGACTGGCAAGTACCATTGTGACCACACGTTCGAGTCTGGCCGATTATCTGGCATTCGATTACTGGGCACAAGGTTTGGTATGGTTCGAACCCGATGCATGGAAATTTATACTGGCCAGTGGCATCATATATAAATTGCACATTGTAAACGGATTCTTCATTCTGATCTGTTTCCCATATACTAAACTGATGCACATGATCAGGTTGCCATTATTATATCCGATACGAAGTAATAAATTATTTCCATCGGATACAACATCACATAAACTATGATTACAATCATTACAGGCACCAAAAACTCGGGCAAAACAAATCGGTTAGAAACATGGTATATGGAGGAAAAACGAGGAGCAGGTTGTTTCACGAAAAAGGTATATGAAGATGGTCACTGGATAGGATATGATCTGTATCTGGTGCCCGGTGGGAAAGTTATTTCTTTCATTCGCCTCTTGCCTTTTAAGTATCTTTTAAAAGATGAAGATTTATTGATTTATCAGCGGTTTGCTTTTTCTCAGGAAGCATTTCGGGAAGGATGCCGATGGTTGGAAACTGCCATTGACGAAGGAAAAGAGCCGATATGGATTGATGAAATAGGCAATCAGGAGATGTTTGGAAATGGATTTGATTCGGTTGTAAAGAAAGGAATAGCCAAAGGACTGGATATGCGCATGGTCTTCAGGTATCAATATATAGATAAACTCATAGCGCACTATAATCTTCGTGATTATAAACGTATAGATTGCAGACCGGAATATGATGATAGATAAAAACGAAATCACTGGTATAATTCTGGCCGGAGGTAGAAGCTCCCGCTTTGGAAGCAATAAAGCATTGTATAAGGTAGGCACTACCACAATGCTTCAGAAGTCTGTGGAGTTATTGCAGCCTAACTGCAGCGAGATCTTTATTAGTGGAGACTGCCCGGAATATGCAGCATATCCGGTAAAATGTATCTCCGATATTATAAAAGATATCGGTCCGCTGGGTGGTATCTGGTCAACACTGAAGTGCATAAATACGCCTTATGCACTCTATCTAACCTGCGATATGCCTTACCTCACAAACCACATTCTCCTGCAATTAATGCAGATGGATAAAAGCACACAAATGGCATGCTGGAAAGATTCCAACGGGAATATGCAGTTATTTCCTTTATTATTATCAAGAGAACTGCTGCCCGCTATCGAAAAGAAAATTGTCGCACAATCTTATAATATCAGATCATTGGCCGAACATTGCAAACATCAGTTTTTGCCAATTCCTTATCAGGATGAAATCTGCTTTCATAATATAAACCGATTAAAAGATATTGCAGTATAAATCGATTAATTCAAAATATATCTATGGACGAAACAAAATCTAACTCTAAATTCCTGACTTTCATAAAATCGCAATTCGATTTTAATTTCCGTAGAGATATACTTCTCTACCTTGGCGCCTTTATTGGTATAGGCATAGTAGCCTTCTATCAAAGTTTTTTTCTGGACCATGTCGATAATTTATTTCTTATCGGTTCAATGGGAGCGACCAGTACTCTGATTTATGGTGCCTATCAAAGTCCCCTTGTACAGCCCCGAAACCTCTTTGGCGGTCACCTTGTTTCTGCTTTAGTAGGCATAACCGTATTAAAAATATTTCCTCATTCCTTGTTTATAGCCGCTCCACTTTCAGTGGCGACAGCTATATTCCTGATGAAAATCACCCGTACGCTCCATCCACCCGGAGGTGCAATCGCTTTGATTTGTGCATTAGGGGGTGAGAAAGTTCGCGAAATGGGTTATCTCTTTGTCCTTACTCCGGTGCTTTCAGGTGCTGCAGTGCTTTTTGTTGTGGCAGTTATTTTTAATAACCTGAACCGCAACTTGCAGTATCCTGTAAAATGCGAATTTATCACCCGAATTCGTGATAAGATGGGTTTGAATGATAAAGTAGAAGTTGCAGACGAGAAGAAAGAATAGATATTTACTTCATGAAGTTAAACAAATCCGGTAACTCTCCGATATGATTCAATTCTGTGAAGCTGGAATGATCAACCTCATCATCATGCGTTTCATGTTGCCAGGTTACTTTGAAAGGTATATGGATAGCTTTACTGCCGATTTCAAGAATAGGTAAAATATCCGATTTCACAGAGTTGCCTACCATCAAATACTCTTCGGGTTTGCAATGAAGAATGTCAAGTAGTGTATGATAATTGTCTGTTTTTTTATCGTTCATTATCTCGATATGACAGGCTTAGCATCTCTCAGAAATTATGCTGAAATTCCTGATAATGATTTTCATTCTCCCAAAGCGTATCATCTGCATCGAAAGCAATATATTTTATATTCTCAAACATGATTGAAAGTTTTATTAAAGTGCGCATAAAAATAAAGCAACCATACTAATTATAAATGAATATCGCTCATTTTATTAGTATGGTTGCCCGAAAGAAATAAATATGCATATCGCAAAACCAATAACTATGAACCAGGCTTTACGAAAATGTTTTATCAGGTGTCAGTGTTTAGTTGATTTCGTTTAGCCAACCGGTAATCATTGAATGACAGTTGGAGGTTTGTGAAGAACGAATCCAGAGATTAGGTTCCATAAAACTTCCACCGGGAACAAGGCGTTTGGCATCATCTACCACACCGTTGATTCCACTGCTCGAGCTTGACACGACCATGCCAATGTGCTTCCCTGACATTAATCTACCGTGGTTGAACAGGAAAGTTTGCAACGGAGCAGCCATATTACTCCACCAGAGAGGAGCCGCAATAATGATTCTGTTATACTCATCCAGATTATCGATGCTTGTCTTAATTGGCGGATAGGATGCTGCATCATTCGGGTTATTTCGAATGGCAGAAATCAGTGCACTTCCTATCGCATAATTATTAGCAGCATAATCCAGTCCTTCTTCGGCAGGTTCAACCCGAATTACATCAGCCTCGATCTGTGTTTGCAAATCGGTAACTATGGTATGAATATTATTTGTAAAACTATAATACACAATCATCGTCTTTGTACCGCTTCCCGGATTATCACCTTCATTCGGATTCTCTGGATTTTCAGGCTCTGTTGGATCAGGGTTTTCCGGCGTTTCAGTTGGTGGCTCGACTGGAGGATCATTATTATCGGTAGCACAGCTGCTTAATCCGATTCCCATGAGCATGGCAAATAATAAATAAAATAATTTTTTCATAAGGATAATTGTTGAAGTTAATAATCTATTTTCAATGAACGGTGTAGGCGCCATCTACTATCAAAGCATGTCCATCTACAAAGCTGGTCTGAGGCGAGCAAAGCCATAATACGGCATTGGCGATTTCTTCGGTTTTACCCAGGCGGCCGGCAGGAATATCCTGCACCAGTAACAAGAGCTATTTTACCTTTCATTATAGAGAAGAGTTTTAATTATACTGATGCAAAGCTAAAAAAAGAGCCCCGTAACTATTTTGTTACGAGGCTCAAACTATTT
>CAMTOS010000155.1 GCA_947074195.1 uncultured Bacteroides sp. | reverse complement strand
GATGCTGCAGAATATGCCATCACTGTTAGCCGTATCAACTCAAACGGCAGAGCAACTATCGAAATCACAAACGACGATACAGAAGGTGTTTTCATCGTGCCTGCTACTGTTGAGTTTGCAGATGGTGAATTAGACGCTACAATCAACGTAGCTTTCGATCGTTCGGGCATGCAGGCAGGTACTGCTTACTCTGTAAAGATCAGCTTGCCAGCTCACCCTATCACTGGTAAAGCTACAAACTTTGACCTGAGCGTAAGACGCGATTACACATGGGAACCTTTCGTAACAGGTAACCTTGTATCTTTCTTCATGAATGGTGAGCGTCAGCTTTACCGTGGTCAGGAAGATCCTAACGCTTACAAATTCATCGATTTGTATGCTACAGGTTATGATTTCGTATTCGTTGTAAGAGACGGTGTAATGACAATGTTCGAAAGCACAAACTCAAGAGGTTATACTTTCGTAACCGGTTTCGTTCACTCAAACCCTGCATACGGTATGGTATCTGTAGATTTCGATCCGGATCCAAACTACTCTTATGTAGATCTTGACGAAAAGATGATCGTTTTATCTAACTACTACTACTGCAGTGCAGGTGGTTGGGGATGGAAAGATGATTATTTCACTTGGTAATCTAAACCCATAAGCATAAAGCATAAAAAAACGCTGCCGGATTAATTTCCGACAGCGTTTTTTTATGCCTTGTCATCTTAATATTGCAAACCTATATTAAATGATATTCTGGTTCTTCAGTTCTTCGACTGCATTCTCCAGCTCGGCATACCATGCCTCACCGAATTTACGAATCAAAGGTTCTTTCAGGAACTGATATACGGCTACATTCTCTTTCTTGCCCAGAAGTACCGCTGCCTTGCAAACATCCCAACGGTGATAGTTCACGGCCTTATACGGGCCATAATCGCCTACACGAATAGGATAAAGGTGGCAAGATACTGGTTTGTAGAAATCAGTTTTGCCTTCACGGTAAGCTTTCTCTATGGCGCAGTAGCAATAACCACGTTCATCATAGCAAGTAAATACACAGTCTTTATTGTTCACGATGGAAGTCACCAAATCGCCATCCTGATCATTATAAACCACCCCCTGCTTCTCGATGATGGCTTTGGCTTCCGGTGAAAGTTCATCCCAAACCAGCGGAAGCACTTCTTCTAACTTTTCTATTTCATCAAATTCCACCGGTGCACCTGCATCGCCTTCAATGCAACATTCGCCTTTACAGGCATCGAGGTTGCAAAGGAATTTTTCGCGGAGCACATCGAGGCTCACCACTACATCATCTATTTGTATCATATTGTATGAGTAAGTATCAAAAAAAGGCGGAGTGTATTGCTCCGCCCTCAGTTATTGTTTGTCGAAATCGAAGCGATTAGTCGATCAACACTTTACCATCCATATCGGCAGGTACGGGCAAGCCCATAATCTTAAGGATAGTCGGTGCAACATCGGCTAAACGGCCGTTTTCTACTTTTGCATCTTTGTTATCTGTTACATAAACACATGGAACAGGGTTCAGAGAGTGAGCAGTGTTAGGAGAACCATCTTCGTTCAAAGCGTGATCGGCGTTACCGTGATCGGCAATGATGATTGTTTCGTAACCGTGAGCTTTAGCAGCCTCAACCACAGCGTGAACACAATCGTCTACAGCAACTACCGCTTTTTCGATAGCATCGTAAATACCGGTATGGCCAACCATATCACCGTTTGCGAAGTTAACAACCACAAAGTCGTATTGTTCTGTATCGATAGCCTCAACCAGTTTTTCTTTCACTTCGTAAGCACTCATTTCCGGTTTAAGGTCGTAAGTTGCCACTTTAGGAGAAGGAACCAGAATGCGGTCTTCGTTTTCGTATGGAGTTTCGCGTCCGCCATTAAAGAAGAATGTAACGTGAGCGTATTTTTCTGTTTCAGCAATATGAAGCTGTTTCAAACCTTTAGAAGCGATGTATTCGCCCAGTGTGTTCATTACATTCTCTTTGTCGAACAGGATGTGTACACCCTTGAAAGAAGAATCGTAAGGAGTCATACAGTAGAACTGAAGACCAGGAATAGTGTGCATACCGAATTCAGGAAGATTCTGCTGAGTCAGCACTTCTGTCAATTCTTTTGCACGGTCGTTACGGTAGTTGAAGAAAATCACTACATCGCCTTCTTTAATGGTACCGTCGAAGTTCGCATTTACAATTGGTTTGATGAATTCGTCAGTCACACCTTCTGCATATGATTCCTGCATAGCAGCCACCATATCAGTTGCTTTCTTGCCAAGACCATTCACCAAAAGATCATAAGCCTCTTTCACACGTTCCCAGCGCTTGTCACGGTCCATTGCATAGTAACGGCCAATGATAGAAGCGATTTTACCTGCAGACTTAGCGCAGTGTCTCTGTACTTCTTCGATGAAGCCTTTACCGCTGCGTGGGTCAGTATCGCGACCATCCATGAAGCAGTGAATGAATGTATTTTCGATGCCGTACTCTTTAGAGATATCGCAAAGTTTGTAAAGATGATCCAGTGAGCTGTGTACACCACCGTTAGAAGTCAAGCCCATGAAGTGTACGTTCTTGCCGTTTTCTTTTGCATAAGAAAAAGCAGCTTGTACCTGTGGGTTTTTAAGGATGCTGTTGTCAGTACATGCACGGTTGATTTTTACCAAATCCTGGTATACCACACGACCTGCACCGATATTAAGGTGACCTACTTCTGAGTTACCCATCTGACCATCGGGTAAACCTACGTTTTCGCCACTTGCCTGAAGTTCAGAGTGAGGATATGTTTTTAACAAATAATCCCAGTATGGAGTAGGAGTATTGAAGATTACATCGTCTTTTCCGTGGTCGCCGATACCCCAACCATCAAGAATCATTAAAAGGGCTTTCTTGCTCATATTGCTTAAAATTAGATATTTATTAGGGATAAATTCTTATCGGATGCAAAGTTAGGAAAAAGTAAGCGAAGTATGATTTAATCTATGTTAACCCAAGGGCGTTAAGTAAATAGTTTTAAAAAAATAAATGTACTTTTGCGGCGCTTTTTAAAAATTCAATGAATTATGGACGATTCCAATTCCCGAACGAGTAAACAGAATTATTAAAAGCGGACTGAGATATTTCTTCGTACTGATGTCTCCGCCCGCACAAAATTGAAAGGAGACCGACAGATGAGAAACTATCTCTTTTGCGAGGCTGGCTTTGTGGAAAAACCACAATGGCAACCCAACTGCTGGGTTAATGTAGTATGCCCTGATCAAAACGACTTTGACTTTCTGACCAATGAACTGAAAGTACCACAATCTTTCCTGAACGATATTGCCGATATCGAAGAACGTCCGCGTACTGAAACCGAGGGCGATTGGTTACTGACTCTTTTACGCATTCCCGTTGCTGCTACTAACCCGGAAAAGGATTTGCCTTTTACCACTGTACCAATAGGCATCATTACCAACAACGAAATCATTATATCCGTATGCTATCACCAGTCTGATATGCTGCCCGATTTCATAGAACATACCCGTCGTAAACAAATTAATGTGCGCAATAAACTCGATCTGATTTTGCGACTAATATATTCTTCGGCTGTATGGTTCCTGAAATATCTGAAACAAATTAATACCGATATTACTGCTGCCGAGAAAGAACTGGAGAGAAGTATCAAAAACGAAGATCTTTTGAGACTTATGCGCTTGCAGAAAGCACTGGTTTACTTCAACACCTCTATTCGTGGCAATGAAGTGATGGTAGGTAAATTACGCACCATCTTTCAGGACACAAACTTCCTTGATATAGAACTTGCTGATGATGTCGTAATCGAGTTGAAACAGGCTTACAATACTGTAAACATCTATAGCGATATCTTAACTGGAACAATGGATGCCTTTGCATCAATTATATCGAACAATGTAAATACCATCATGAAACGTATGACAAGTTTCTCTATTGTACTGATGATTCCTACATTGATTGCGAGTTTCTATGGTATGAATGTAGATGTGCATCTGGATCATATACCTTCGGCATTCGCTATTATTGTAGTAGTATCATTCTCACTTTCGGCACTTGCCTTCTGGGTATTCCGCCGTATTAAGTGGTTCTAATATTAGAAATCAAGAGATAACTGACCGTCTCCACCAAGCAGATTAAACGAAACCCTATGATATGGAGTAACACCGTGCAGCGCAATCGCTTCGCGGTGTTTTTTTGTGGGATAACCTTTGTTACTGTTCCATCCGTATTGCGGATATTCTTTGTGCAAGGCTTCCATATAATCATCACGATATGTTTTGGCCAGAATAGAAGCAGCGGCAATCGACAGGTATTTACCATCTCCTTTCACCACAGTAGTATGTGGTATATCGGGATAAGCCTTGAAACGGTTACCATCTATCAGAAGATGTTCAGGACGAAGCTTTAGCTGATCCACAGCACGATGCATGGCCAGGAAAGAAGCATTCAGAATGTTTATCTTGTCAATCTCTTCCGGAGTAACGATACCTACTGCCCATGCCAGAGCTTCACGCTCTATCACTTCGCGAAGCGCATAACGCTGCTTTTCGGTCAGCTGTTTCGAGTCGTTCAGCATTTCGTTTTTAAAATCAGGAGGTAAAATAACGGCGGCAGCATAAACGGCACCAGAAAGACAACCGCGGCCTGCTTCATCGCATCCGGCTTCTATAATGCCTTTATTGAGATAGGGTAATAACATAATGTATGCTTTTATTCAAAAAAACTAACGCAAAGATAGTAACAAAAAGAGGACATTACTTATTTTTGCGAAAGAATAAACGACTCCCGGTCGTCTTATATCTATAATCGATCAATCAAAATTAAAATCACTCTACGATGAAACTAAAACCTTATCTGGCGGGACTACTCATTGCGCTCGCTTCTTTCTCGACTCATCTTCAGGCTCAGGTAGCCCAACTTAATGTGGCATCTTATAATCTTCGTTACGACAATGAAGAAGATCAGAAAAACGGTAACGGATGGGAAAAACGTATGCCGGTTATCGCCAATATGATACGCTTTCATGGCATGGATCTGATTGGCACACAGGAAGGCCTTCAGCATCAGCTGACTGAACTGAAAGACTTTCTGCCCAACTATGAATATATTGGTGTAGGCCGTGACAACGGCGTATCGGAGGGTGAATATTCAGCCATCTTTTACAGGAATGATATTTATGAACTATTAGATAACGGAAATTTCTGGCTTTCGCAGACGCCCGATGTTCCGGGCAAAGGCTGGGATGCAGCATGTACCCGCATCTGCACCTGGGGAAAATTCAAAGAAAAGAACAGCGGACTGGAGTTTATGGTGTTCAATCTGCATATGGATCACGAAGGCGAAAAGGCCCGCAAAGAGAGTGTGACACTGGTGCAGCAAAAGATAAAGGAACTGAGCAACGGTCTGCCGGTGATTCTTACCGGCGATTTCAATGCCGACCAGACCGAAAGCGTATATCGTACACTAACACAGACCGGCACTCTTGTCGATACGTATGAGAAATCGGCCACACGCTATGCCGTAAACGGTACGTTCAACAACTTCAACCCTGATGGTTATAATGACAGCCGTATCGATCATGTTTTTGTATCGCCTGCTTTCAAGATAAAGAAATACGGTATTCTGACAGATACTTATCCTGATCTTATGACTAAGGCAGTAAAGAAGAAAAAGAAGGCAGATAGCGGAAAACAGCCAAAGATTAAGTTCAAACAGAAAGGAGCTTACCGCGATCCGAACTCGAAGATAAAGGGACCTACTTTTGAAAAGGTAGAAGAACAAAAGGTGATTGGCCACATGGCGCGTGTACCTTCAGACCATTATCCGGTGATGGTAGTCTTAGAGTATGATATGTAAGAAAGATATGCAAAACGGCTGAAGCGGGAATTCCACTTCAGCCGTTTTGCTGTATTATAACATGATGAATGCCTTATGTATTCATCAGTTGTTCTATTTCTTTACAAACTGATTTCAATTCTCTTGTAATAAGCTGGCCGCGTCTGTATGCCATTACCACACAGACAAACACAGTAAGAATTAA